>JBEEJQ010000001.1:0-54052 GCA_041169105.1 Pseudomonadota bacterium
CAAAGACGTGGGCATCATCGGCGTGGACAGCGGCTGGGAAATGTATGTGGGCGGCAACGGTGGCATCAAGACCGAAGTGGCGCACTTCTTCACCAAGCTCAAAACCGCCGAAGAAGTGCTGGAGTACACGGGCGCTTTCATGCAGCTGTACCGCGAAGAAGGCTGGTACCTGGAGCGCACGGTGCACTACATCAACCGGGTGGGCCTGGACTACGTGAAGAAAAAAATCCTGGACGACGCCCCACTGCGCCAGGCCTTGTGGGCCAAGCTGCAAGCAGCGCTCGAAGGCGAGCCCGATCCTTGGTTTGAGCTGCAAGAAGCCAAGGTGGACACCCGCCAGTTCGAGCCCCTCACTACCACCTGAATCAAGACAAGGAATCCCCATGACCGCATGGACAAAAATCTGCCGGGTGGAAGACATTCCGGTGCTGGGCTCGCGCCGCGTGGCTCGTGACCAAGGCCTGGACGTGGCCGTGTTCCGCAACGATGCCGACGAGGTGTTCGCCCTGCTCGACCGCTGCCCGCACAAAGGCGGCCAGCTGTCGCAAGGCATCGTGTTCGGCACCAGCGTGGCCTGCCCGCTGCACAACTGGACGATTGGCCTGTGCGACGGCCAGGCGCAAGCGCCCGACGAGGGTTGCACACCACGCTTTGAAGTCAAGGTCGAGGCGGGTGTGGTGTTCTTGAATGCCGATGAACTGCTGGGCCACGCCACCGACCTGACGCGCCCCATCGCGGGGCCCGTCATGCGCAAAAGCATCACCCATTCGTAGGTCGGCGGCTTTAGCCCCGACGTGAACCGTCGCTCAACCGACCATGTCGGGGCTGAAGCCACCGACCTACAAAAACCCCAAAAACCCAACTCTGAATGCCATGATCCCGATCACCCACGAAACCAAGTCGACCTGCCCCTATTGCGGCGTAGGCTGCGGCGTGGTGATCGAGTCACGCGGCGCGCAGATCACCGGCGTGCGCGGCGACGCGGACCACCCCGCCAACTTCGGTCGCCTGTGCACCAAGGGCCAGTCGCTGCACCTGACGGCGGCACCGCAGGTGACCGCGCAAACCCGGCTGCTCACACCCCAGTGGCACCCCGAGCGGGGCCTGGCACCGCAAGCGCTGGACTGGGACAGTGCCATGGACTTGGCCAGTGGGCGACTGGCCGCCATCGTGCGTGACCATGGCGCTGACGCTTTGGGCTTTTACATTTCAGGCCAATTGCTCACCGAGGACTATTACGTTTTCAACAAGTTGGCCAAGGGCCTGCTGGGCACCAACAACATCGACAGCAACTCGCGCCTGTGCATGAGCAGCGCGGTCGCGGGCTACAAGATGACGCTGGGGGCCGACGCCCCGCCCGCTTGTTACGACGACATCGCGCATGCGCAGTGCCTGTTCATCGCGGGCAGCAACGCGGCTTTTGCGCACCCGATTTTGTTTCGCCGCATCGAAGACGCCAAACGCACCAACCCGGCGCTCAAGATGGTCGTGGTCGACCCGCGCTGCACCGACACCGCCGACATGGCCGACCTGCACCTGGCCATCCAGCCCGGCACCGATGTGATGCTGTTCCACGGCCTGCTGCACATCATGTTGGCCCAGGGCTGGACACAAGCCGACTACATCGCCGCCCACACCTCGGGCTTTGAAGCTTTGCAAGCGCTGGTGGCTGACCACACGCCCGCCCATGTGGCCCAGATTTGCGGCGTGCCCGAAGCTGATCTGTTCACCGCGGCCCGCTGGTTTGCGGGCGTGCAAGAAGACGGCACTGAGCGCAGCCCGACCCTGAGCTTGTATTGCCAGGGCCTGAACCAGTCGAGCAACGGCACGGCCAAAAACGCCGCGCTCATCAATCTGCACCTGGCCACGCAGCAAATCGGCCGCCCCGGCGCAGGTCCCCTCTCGCTGACAGGCCAGCCCAACGCCATGGGCGGGCGTGAAGTCGGCGGCATGGCCAACCTGATGTCGGCCCACCGCGATCTGGCCAACCCGCAGCACCGCGCCGAAGTGGCAGCCCTTTGGGGCGTGGCCGATGTGCCCGCCAAGCCGGGCCTGACGGCCGTCGAGATGTTCCAAGCTGCTGCCGATGGCCAGATCAAGGCCCTGTGGATCGCCTGTACCAACCCGGCGCAGTCCATGCCCGACCAGAAAACCGTGCGCCGCGCCCTGCAACGCGCCGAGTTCGTGGTGGTGCAAGAGGCCTTTGCCACCGCCGCCACCTGCGACTGGGCCGACCTGCTTTTGCCCGCCACCACCTGGGGAGAAAAAGAAGGCACCGTGACCAACAGCGAGCGCCGCATCAGCCGGGTGCGCGCGGCTGTGGCAGCCCCGGGTCAGGCCCGCGCCGACTGGGCTATCGCCGCCGATCTGGGCCGCCGCCTGGCCGTGGCGCTCGACCGACCCCAGGACGCCCGCCTGCTGGACTTCACCACCCCCGAGTCGGTCTGGAACGAACACCGCGAAAGCACCCGGGGCCGCGATCTGGACATCACCGGTCTGAGCTACGCCCGCCTGGAAACCGCAGGCCCTGCCCAATGGCCCCTGCCCGAAGGGGCCAGCACCGGGCAAGCGCGCCTGTATGCCGACGGCCAGTTCCCCACCCCCGATGGCCGCGTCCGTTTTGCCGCCGTGGCCTGGCAACCGGTGGCCGAAGAACGCGTGTCGCAATTTCCGTTTTCACTCACCACCGGCCGATTGCGCGACCAGTGGCACGGCATGACCCGCACCGGCACCGCTGGCCGCCTGTATGCCCACAGCCCTGAACCTTGCGTGCAGGTGAACCCCAAAGACGCCAAGCGCCTAGGCTGGTCAGACGGCGAGCTGGTGCAGGTGCGCAGCAAGCGCGGCACGCTGGTGCTGCCGGTGCAGGCCAGCGCACAGGTCGCGCCCATGCAGGCCTTCATCGCCATGCACTGGGGCCCCGAAGTGCTCAGCGGCCGCGATGCACAAGGCGAGGCGGGGCTGGGCGTCAACGTGCTGACCACCTCCAGCTACTGCCCCACGTCCAAACAACCCGAGCTCAAACACGCGGCGGTGCAGATCACCCGGGCTGACCTCTCGTCCGAGGCCGCCTGGCAGCTCACGGGCATGGCCTGGCTGCCCGCCGACCAGGTGTGGGCGGTGCGCCAGCGCTTGCAAAAGCTGCTGCCGCAATTTGACTTTGCGCACCTGGTGCCGTTCACCGACGCGTCGGCTGCGCTGACCGATCAGGTGCCGCGCACCGGTTTGCTGCTGCGGGCCGCTTGCCGCGCACCGGCCGATGCCCGCTTGCTGCAAGCCGTGGCCGATGCCCTGGATTTGAATCAGGCAGACACCCTGCACTACCAGGATGCGGTGCGGGTGCAGCGCCGTTCGGTGCGGCTTACCTCGCCGGATGCGCAAGGTCTGCGCAGCCTGCAAGGCTTTGTGACCGCCGGTGACAGCCGCTCGGCCCGCTGGCTCAAGACCTTGCTGCAAGAGGCCACGCCACTCCAATGGCCGGCACGCCAGTGGCTGATGGCATCCGACGCACCGCCCGAAGGTGCAGCACCCGTCAGCCGCCAGGTGTGCAGTTGTCTGAACGTGCGCGAAGACGACATCGCTGCCTGCTTGCAAACCCAAAGCGGCAGCGAAGATCAGCGGCTGACCGGGCTGCAAAGCCAGCTGCGCTGCGGCACCCAATGCGGCTCGTGCGTGCCCGAGTTGCGCCAAATCATCCGGCGGGTGGCAGTGCCCGCCTGAGCCTTGCCGCGCATACCCATATAACAAACAGTTATCTAAATTCCTTCACAATTGAAACCATGGGAATCGGCCACTACATCAAGGACATCGGGCGCGGCAAAGACGGCGCACGGGCGCTCGACCGCGCACGCGCCACCGACCTGATGGGACAGATCCTCGACCAGCAAGTGAGCGACCTGGAGCTGGGCGCGTTTTGCATCGCCATGCGCATCAAGGGCGAAACGCCCGAAGAGATGGCGGGTTTTCTGGACGCCACCCATGCCCGGCTGAACAAGGTCCATACCGGCCAGGTGCCTACCGTGGTGCTGCCCAGCTACAACGGCGCACGCAAGTTGCCCGTACTCACGCCGCTCTTGGCCCTGCTGCTGGCCCGCGAAGGCGTGGCCGTGGTGGTACACGGCGCGGCCACCGAAGACAAACGCGTGAGCAGCCAGACGGTGTTCGCGCATCTGGGCGTAACCCCTGTGGACCATGTGGGCCCTGCTGCAGCCGGACAAGTGCAGTTCATCCCCACCGGCATTTTGAATGCAGGGTTGGGCCGCCTGCTGGCCGTGCGCCGCGTGGTCGGTCTGCGCAACCCGGGCCACAGCCTGGTGAAACTGATGAACCCCTGCGATGGACCGGCTCTGGTGGTCAGCAGCTACACCCACCCCGAATATTTGCTGTCGATGTCGGCCACCTTTGCCCTGACGGGCCAGCATGCCCTGCTGCTGCGCGGCACCGAAGGCGAGCCCGTGGCCGATGCCCGCCGCACCCCGGCGATGGACGTTTTCAAAAATGGCCAGACGGTGCGCGTGCAAGACCAAAAGGAAGGCTCACTGGTGCAAGTGCCCGAACTGCCCACAACCGACGCTGCCGCCACCGCCACATACACCGAGCATGTGCTGCAGGGCTTGCTGCCGGTGCCAGAGGCGATTGCATTGCAAGTCCAACACATCCTGCGCGAGGTGAGCCTATGAAAGCACGCACTTTATTGATCCGGCTCTGCGAAATATTCAATGGTCAAAATACTGTAGGTCGGTGGCTTCAGCCCCGACATGGAGCATGCGACAAAGCCCGCGATGTCGGGGCTGAAGCCACCGACCTACGAACTGACGGCGCTAAAAGCTTCAAACCTCAGCGTATCGGATCAGTAGGCCGTTGCACCCTGGTCGGCGCAGGCCCCGGCGACCCCGAACTGCTGACCCTCAAAGCCGTGAAAGCCATTGCCAGTGCCACCGTGCTGCTGGTGGACGACTTGGTCAACGACGCCGTGCTCGAACACGCCTCGCCCAGCGCCCGCATCGTGCATGTGGGCAAGCGCGGCGGCTGCAAGAGCACGCCCCAAGCCTTCATCGACAAGCTGATGATCACCGCTGTGCAGGAAGGCGAACATGTGGTGCGCCTCAAGGGCGGCGACCCGTTCATCTTTGGCCGGGGCGGCGAAGAAGTCGAACACCTGCGCGCAGCGGGCATTGACGTCGAGGTGGTCAACGGCATCACCTCGGGGCTGGCCGGCATGAGCAGCTTGGGCGCACCGCTCACCCACCGCGAACATGCACATGGCGTGGTGTTTGTAACCGGCCACGCCAAGCCCGGCGACAGCGGCACCGACTGGGCGCAGTTAGCCGCCACGGCCCGGCAAGCCAAACTGACGCTGGTGATCTACATGGGCGTGAGCAGCCTGGATCACATCAGCCAGGGCTTACTGCAAGGCCTACCCACCCACACCCCCGTGGCCGTGGTGCAGCACGCCAGCTTGCCTACACAGCGCCAAGCCCTGACCACGTTGGGTGAACTGGTGAGCACGGTGCAGCGCGAAGGCCTGCAAAGCCCCAGCATCATTGTGGTGGGTGATGTGGTGCAAGGCGCACGGGCCTGGGCCGCGCAGCCCAACACTTCACACAAAGTGGCCTGATTTCAGCCCCAGCTGCGCGTGAGCAGCTCATCGAGGGCATCGGCGATCACCTGCCCCTGATCGGCCAGACTGCCCACACACGGGCCCAGCTGCTCGCTCGCCACGGAGACCATGTCCAGCGGATGCAGCACCAGGGTCTGCCCCTTGATTTTGAAAACGGGGTTCATCCGTGTGCCCGCGACCTTGGCTCCGGCTGGCAAGGCCGAGCGCAGCACGAGTGGCACCACGACCCGGCGGCGGTAGCCGTCAAACAGCGACGACTGCACCAGCACCACCATGGGCACGGTGGCGCGCATGGGACCAGGATTCAGGTGAACGTCGTATTGAGGCATCGCTCAATCCTCGTCAAAGCGTGGAGTGCTCGTCAGCGTATGAGCCCGCAGCAGCGTGCAAGGCATTCCAGTCGCTCACGGCCCTTTGCGCCTGTTCACGGTGTTGCTGGCGTGACTGGCGCTCTGAAACCACATACGCCTGCAGCATCTCTTCGACCTTGGCCGAGAGGTTGCCGCAGTAAGCGCGGGACTCCTGCACCAGCGCTTCACTGAGCGACAGGTTGACTGGTTTTTTGGTGGTGGATTCGAAAGTTGACATGGCGCGCGCCCCCTTTGGGCACATTCTATGCGCATTGCATGCGCATAGACACTGCACAACCGGGCTACACTCACCCCCATGAACCAATGGGATGCTGTGATCGTGGGTGCCGGGGCTGCCGGTTTGTTTTGCGCCGGTCAAGCGGGCCAGCGCGGGCTGAAAGTGCTGGTCATCGACCACAGCCACAAGGTCGCTGAAAAAGTGCGCATCTCAGGCGGTGGGCGCTGCAACTTCACCAACCGTTTGCTCGACGCATCGGCACCTCAAAAGCACTTCATCAGCCAGAACCCGCACTTTTGCCGCTCGGCCCTGTCGCGCTACACCCCGCAGGATTTCATCGATCTGGTGCAAAAGCACGGCATCGCCTTCCACGAAAAACACAAGGGCCAGCTGTTTTGCGACCACTCGGCCGAAGACATCATCCGCATGCTGCTGGCCGAATGCGATGTAGGCGGCGTGACGCTGTGGAGCGGCTGCGCTGTGAAGTCCGTGCAACACCACACACAAGACACCCAAACCGCACACTACGTGCTGGACACCGACAAAGGCCCGGTGCAAACCACCTCGCTGGTGGTGGCCTCAGGCGGCTTGTCCATCCCCAAGATCGGGGCCACGGGCTGGGGCTATGAAGTCGCCACCCAGTTTGGCCTGCGCCTGGTCGAGCGCCGTCCGGGCCTGGTGCCCTTGACTTTTGACGGCGAGGCCTGGGCGCCTTATGCCCAGCTGGCCGGCCTGGCCTTGCCGGTGGGCATTGAAACGGGCGACAAAAAAACCCGCATGCACTTTGACGAAGACTTGCTTTTCACCCACAGAGGCCTGTCGGGGCCTGCGGTGCTGCAAATCTCCAGCCACTGGAAGGACAACACGCCGATCCGGCTGAACCTGGCCCCCGAGTTGAACCTGCCCGAGCGGCTGGCCGAAGCCAAATTGCGTTCCAAAAAACTGCTGGGCAACGAATTGGCCAGCTTGGTGCCCAGCCGCCTGGCCGAGGCATGGGTGAGCCAGGACGCAGCCCTGCAACGCACCTCGGCTGAAGTGCCCGACAAGGCCCTGAACAAGCTCGCCGAAGCCCTGAGCAACTGGCAACTTACCCCCACCGGCAGTGAAGGCTACAAAAAGGCCGAAGTCACCTTGGGCGGGGTGGACACACGCGATGTGTCATCACAAACCATGGAGTCCAAACAGCCCGGGCTGTATTTCATCGGCGAAGTGATCGATGTGACTGGCTGGTTGGGCGGTTACAACTTCCAATGGGCGTGGGCCAGCGCACACGCATGCGCCCAAGCATTGCCCAGCCCCTCAAATACCCTGTAAAACAAGCCAAAAAGCATCGTTTTCATGGCTATAATGGCAGTCTTTGCTGGCAAACTCCCGTCTGCCAAATACTAGTTCGTGACGGGGAACCGCTGGTATCGGCTTGCAAGGCACGATCTTCCTTGCAAAAGCGACCGGCACACATTTTGGAAATTTGATTCAATGACCACCATCCGCGTGAAAGAAAACGAGCCGTTTGACGTTGCACTGCGTCGCTTCAAGCGCACCATCGAAAAACTCGGCCTGCTGACAGACCTGCGTGCCCGCGAGTTCTACGAAAAGCCAACGACTGAGCGCAAGCGCAAGAAGTCTGCTGCCGTCAAGCGCCACTACAAGCGCGTTCGCAGCATGCAATTGCCCAAGAAGCTGTACTAAGCTCTTCTTTTGTTGACCCGAAAGGGTCTGCAAACAAGCCCGCAAGAGGACGCTCAGGCGGGCTTTGTTGTTTCTACTCCCCTATTTTTGTCACACACCAGGAGCCTCTCATGAGCTTGAAAGACCAGATCACCGAAGACATGAAAACCGCGATGCGCGCCAAAGACAGCGAACGTCTGGGCACCATCCGATTGCTGTTGTCGGCCATGAAGCAAAAGGAAGTCGACGAGCGCGTGGTGCTGGACGATGTGGCCGTGGTCGCCATCGTGGACAAGCTGATCAAGCAGCGCAAGGATTCGATCGCCGCGTTTGAACAAGCCGCCCGCCAGGACTTGGCTGACAAAGAGAAGGCCGAAATGGCCGTGCTGCTGGCTTATCTGCCTGCGCGCATGTCTGCTGAAGAAGTGGCCACCGAAGTCAAAGCCATCGTGGCCGAACTCGGTGCCAAAGGCCCAGGCGACATGGGCAAAGTCATGGGCGCGGTCAAAACGCGCCTTGCTGGCAAGGCCGACATGGGTGAAGTGTCAGCGGCGGTGAAGGCTGCGCTGGCTGGCTGAATCTGCCAAGGGCTGAACTCAGCCCACTCACACAAAAACGGGAAGCACAGGCTTCCCGTTTTTATTGGGGCTGACCCCAGATCAGCTGCCCGCCACCTTCATCCGGTTGACCAAGATGGAGCCCGTGGTTTTAGCGCCCATGTTGTAGGTGTCGGAGCCGATCGCTTCGATGCCCATGAACATGTCTTTCAAGTTGCCCGCAATAGTGATCTCATGCACCGGGTAGGCAATCTGGCCGTTTTCGACCCAAAAACCGCTGGCACCACGCGAATAATCGCCCGTGACGTAGTTCACGCCCTGCCCCATCAGCTCGATCACGAACAGGCCAGTGCCCAGCTTTTGCAGCATGGCGTCTAGGTCATCGCCAGCATGGGTCAGGCGAGAAGTCATCGTCAGGTTGTGCGAGCCACCCGCATTGCCAGTGGTCTTCATGCCCAGTTTTCGGGCCGAATAACTCGACAGGAAATACCCCTCGACCCGACCCCCTTTGACCACATGGCGCGCTGCAGAACGCACACCCTCGTCATCAAAAGGCGAGCTGCCTTTGCCACGCAGCACAAACGGGTCTTCGTGGATGTCGATGTGTTTGGGGAAGACTTTTTTACCCAGGGAGTCCAACAAAAAGCTGCTCTTGCGGTACAACGCACCGCCGCTCACGGCCTGCACAAAGCCACCCAACAATCCCGCAGCGGCGGGTGATTCAAACAGCACCGGGCATTCGGTCGTGGCGATCTTGCGAGCGCCCAGGCGCGACAAGGCACGCTCGGCGGCGTAACGGCCCACCGCCTCGGGTGAGGCCAATTCATCGGCCGAACGCATGGAGCTGTACCAGGCGTCGCGCTGCATTTCGGCGTTGCGGCCAGGCAGCTTGGCAATGGGCGCGACCGAAATGCTGTGGCGCGAACTGGCATAGCCACCGCGAAAGCCGTGGGTGTGGGCGCTGAAGAAATGGCTTTGCTGCGCTGACACGGCAGCGCCGTCGCTGTTGGTGATGCGGCGGCTGGTTTTGAGCGCGGCCGCTTCGCATTGCAGGGCCAGCTTGGCCGCTTCCTCGCTGTTGATGGACCATGGGTGAAACAGGTCCAGCTCGCGGTATTGAGTCTCAATGTCGGCCTCGTCGGGCAAGCCGGCGGTGGGGTCTTCGGCGGTGAAGCGGGCAATGTCAAACGCGGCTTGCACCGTGCGCTCGATGGCGGCTGTGGAAAAGTCCGAGGTGCTGGCATTGCCACGGCGATGCCCCACATAGACCGTCACGCCGAGCGACTTATCGCGGTTGCGCTCCACGTTTTCCAGCTCGCCCTTGCGCACGCTGACCGACAGGCCGCAGCCTTCGGAGGCTTCCGCACCGGCATTGGTGGCGCCCAGTTTCTTCGCATGGTGCAAGGCGGTGTCGACCAAGGACTCGAAGTGGTCACGCGAGTAGCTGAAACCATCGTGCGGCTCAGAATTGGAAGCTTTGGCGGGTGCGTTTGGGTTCACGGAATAAGTCTCAAAACAGAGGGTGGACGCGAAGCCCACAGTGGCCGCTATGATACTTGCCACCCAGCCTGTGCGCTGTCCTTGAGAACGAGTTCCCCCAGTCATGTCCCGTAAACCCAAAAAAGGCTATTTCGTCCGTGGTCAATTTGTTGCCGAAGGCAGCGAACTGGACCTGGAGTTCAAACGCGAACTCAAGTTCGGACTGGAAGGCCCCAGCCGCACCGAGCTCAAGCGCGAAAGCACCGAGTTGCAGGAATTGGGCACGCAATTGCTGACCCTTCGCGCCGACTTGATGGCCGACCTGCCGCTGACCGACAAACTCAAGGACGCGCTGGCCGAGGCCAAGCGCATCACCAACTTTGAAGGCAAGCGCCGCCAGATGCAGTTCATCGGCAAACAAATGCGCCTGCAAGAGCCCGAAGTGCTGCAGGCCGTGCGCGATGCGCTTGAAATCCAGCGCCTGGGCAGCGCCAAAGACACCCAAGCCCTGCACCTGGCCGAAGCCTGGCGCGACCGACTGATCGCCGACGACACTGCCTTGGGCGAGTGGATCGCGCAATACCCGCAAACCGACACGCAGCAGCTGCGCGCCTTGGTGCGCCAAGCCCGCAAGGACGCGGTGCCCGTATCCAATGCTGCCGTATCGCAAGGCTTGGCACCCCGTCAAAGCCGCGCCTACCGCGAATTGTTCAAGCTGGTCCGCAGCATTCTGAGTGGCGGCCAAAGCGACGAGAGCCCCGAGGAGACCGAAGATGAGTGACGCCCTTCATGACCCGATCAAGATCGGCATCGTGTCGATCAGTGACCGCGCCAGCACCGGTGTTTACGAAGACAAAGGCCTGCCCGCTTTGCAAGAGTGGCTCAGCCGCGCCTTGCTCAACCCGATCACCTTTGAGCCACGTCTGATTCCTGATGAAAAAGACCGCATCAGCGCCACCTTGATCGAACTGGTCGATGCCGGCTGCAGCCTGGTGCTGACCACCGGCGGCACAGGGCCAGCGCTGCGCGATGTGACCCCTGAAGCCACCTTGGCTGTGGCCGACAAGGAGATGCCCGGCTTTGGCGAGCAGATGCGCCAGATCAGCTTGAAGTTCGTGCCTACCGCCATCCTGTCACGCCAAGTGGCCGTCATTCGCGGCCAAAGCCTGATCATCAACCTGCCCGGTCAGCCCAAGTCCATCGCTGAAACCCTCGAAGGTCTCAAGGACGCTGAAGGCAAATCCGTGGTGCATGGCATTTTTGCGGCCGTGCCTTATTGCGTGGACCTGATTGGCGGTCCCTACATGGAAACGAACGACGAAGTCTGCAAGGCCTTCCGCCCCAAGACCGCCATTCGACCTTCGCGCTGACCCGTCGGGGCTGAAGCCCCCGACCTACAGTCACCCCCTCAGCCGGGGCTGCCCAACTGTCTTTGGGTATAATCCATTTTTCTCGGCAAGAGCGACAGCAGCACCTCCGGCTAGACCACCGCCATCAGCGCGAAGCCCCCTATGGGTCGGTCACCGTTCCGCAAGGACTGCACTCCAAATGTTCGCCCTCCATCTTGCCATTGCAGTTTTAACGCCCATATAGGACGTTGACCCTGTGTCTTAACAAGCCCGCGCCGGGATGTATTTGGCGCTGACTGTGTCTGTTTCCTTGTCTGTTTTGAAGTCTTGAGGTTGTTCATGCCCGCTCAAAAGCCGAAGAAGCCTGCCCAGGCCCCCGCCAAATCCAAAACCGTGGCCAAACCCGCCCCTGCCCCCAAAGCCTCAGCGCCCGTCGCCAAGGCCAAGGCCAGTGACAAAGTGACTGCCAAAGCACCGGCCAAGCCGGCCGCCAAAGCAGCCGCTCCAGCGGCAAAGCCCACCCAAGCCCCGGCAACTCCTGCCAAGAAAGCCGCCTCCGTGCCTGCCAAGAAATCCGAAGTGACCGACAAGAAAACACCCGCCAAAGCTGCCGAAGCCGAAGTGGTGGTGAAAAAAACCAAAGCGGCCAAAGCCGCTGACGTGGCCGAAGCGCCAGCCAAAAAACCTGCGGCCAAGAAGGCCGTGACCGGTGCCAAGCGTGGTCCCAAGAAAAAAGGCAGCATTGCCGAGCCTTCGTTCGATGACGAAATCATCGATATCGAAGAAGAAATCGAAGCCGAACCCGTCTCGGACACCGCCGAGAAGGTCAAACCCCTGCGCATGAAGATCAGCAAGGCCAAAGAGCGCGCCTTGATGAAGGAATTTGGCCTGGACGAAACCGTCCTGACCGAAGCAGAGATGAAACAGCGCCGCGACCGTCTGAAAGCCCTGATCAAGCTGGGCAAGACACGCGGCTACCTGACCAACGGCGAAATCAGCGACCACCTGCCCGACAAGCTGGTCGATGCTGAAACGCTGGAAGTGGTGATCGCCACCCTGAACGACCTGGGTGTGGCGGTGTACGAGCAAACGCCCGACGCCGAAAGCCTGATCATCACCGACAACGCGCCCACCGGCTCGACCGAAGAAGAAGCCGAAGAAGCCGCAGAAGCCGCGCTGTCCACGGTGGACAGCGAATTTGGCCGCACCACCGACCCCGTGCGCATGTACATGCGCGAGATGGGCACCGTGGAACTGCTGACCCGCGAAGGCGAGATCGAGATTGCCAAGCGCATCGAAGGCGGCTTGATGGACATGATGGCCGCGATCAGCGCATCGCCTGCAACCATCGCCGAAATCCTGACCATGGCCAACGATATCCGCGAAGGCAAGGTCGTGATCTCCACCATCGTGGACGGTTTCGCCAACCTGAACGAAGCCGACGACTATGTGGCCGAAGAAGACTTCGACGAATTCGACGAAGCCGACGATGACGATGGCAAAGGCGGCTCCAAAGCCCTGACCAAGAAGCTCGAAGAGCTGAAGAACCAGGCGCTGGAGCGCTTTGACCGCATCACCGAATACTTCGAAAAAGTCCACAAGGCCTACGACAAAGAAGGCTGGGGCACGCCCGCCTATGTGAAGGCTCAGACCGCCTTGTCCGAAGAGCTGATGACCATCCGCTTCACGGCCAAAACGATTGAAAAGCTGTGCGACATGGTGCGCGGCCAGGTGGACGATGTGCGCAAGAAAGAGCGTGAACTGCGCCGCATCATCGTGGACAAGTGCGGCTACCCGCAAGAGCAATTCATCGCCGATTTCAGTGGCCGCGACAAGAACGGCAAGCGCATCGAATCGCACTTGCTGAACCTCAAGTGGATCGAAAAGCAAGCCGCTGCAGGCAAGAGCTGGAGCGCCGTCATGGGCCGCAACATCCCGCCGGTGCAAGACATCCAGCAAAAGCTGATGGACCTGCAAAATAAAGTGGTGGTGCCGCTCGATGAACTCAAGGACATCAACAAGCGCATGAACGCCGGCGAACGTGCCAGCCGCGATGCCAAGAAAGAGATGATCGAAGCCAACTTGCGCCTCGTGATCTCGATCGCCAAGAAGTACACCAACCGCGGTCTGCAATTCCTCGACTTGATCCAGGAAGGCAACATCGGTTTGATGAAGGCCGTGGACAAGTTCGAATACCGCCGTGGCTACAAGTTCTCGACCTACGCCACCTGGTGGATCCGTCAGGCCATCACCCGCTCGATTGCGGACCAGGCCCGCACGATCCGCATCCCAGTGCACATGATCGAGACCATCAACAAGATGAACCGCATCTCGCGTCAGCACTTGCAGGAATTCGGCTTCGAGCCCGATGCCTCCATCCTGGCCGAGAAGATGGAAATCCCGGAAGACAAGATCCGCAAGATCATGAAGATCGCCAAAGAGCCGATCTCCATGGAAACGCCGATCGGTGACGACGACGACAGCCACTTGGGCGACTTCATCGAAGACAGCACGCACACCGCGCCGATCGATGCCGCTTTGCAAGCCGGTCTGCGTGACGTGGTCAAAGACATTCTGGACAGCCTCACGCCCCGCGAAGCCAAAGTGCTGCGCATGCGTTTCGGCATCGAGATGTCCACCGACCACACGCTGGAAGAAGTGGGCAAGCAGTTCGACGTGACCCGTGAACGCATCCGCCAGATCGAAGCCAAGGCGCTGCGCAAGCTCAAGCACCCCAGCCGCTCAGACAAACTGCGCAGCTTCATCGACTCGATGTAAGCCTGCCGATTGATAAAAACAAAGCCTCCTTGCTGCAAAGCAAGGAGGCTTTTTTCATGGCAACGGCCCCCATGGGCCAAGCGCCGTTCAGCGCGACTGGGCTTTGTTTCCGTATGGGCAATGGTTGGGGCGCGGCCCCACCTGCGGGTGCAAGCGACAGGTGTTGGGTCGCTTGTCATAGACCGTGCAGCGCCGTGTCTTGGCATCCAGAAACTGGCAGTCCCCACTGGCACGACGCGCCAAACTGAAGATGCTGTTCTTGAAATTGAAGTGATCAATCAGCCCTGCCTTGGACAGGCGCTTGGCGATTTGCTTAGGGTCTTCGTGCTCGGCTTCAAACGGATCGACCAATTCCAGACGCACCAGATCGGCCAGCTTGACCTCCACCGGCATGGTGCAGCAATTGGCGGCACAGCTGTCACACAAGCCGTTTTTGTAACGGGTCCAAGTTTCGCAACGGTCAACGTCGACAACAGAAATGGGAGACTTCACGGCATGACCTAAGGAGATGAAGTTCTGGATTATCCCCCGGTCACTGTCCTTGTGAGGAAGACATCAAGTCAGGCACAGCGCCATCACGCCCGTGAGGTAAGCGTCCATCCAATGGGCCGACATGGGGCCGGACACCACCTGAATGGACGAAGCCCCGTCAAACGCCAACGAGGACAGGCGTTGCTTGTGCTCGGTCACCACCACCACCGACAAGGGTGTGTGCCCCTTGTTGTTGAAGTTCTCCAGCACGCGCAGCGTCGTCTCTTGTTGTGCACAGGGCGAACACATCTCCAGCACCAGCATGTGCGGGCGTTTGCTGGACATCTCTAAAAACGCCTCGGTCACCGAATCAAAAAACGCCACATCCACCACCTGAGCCCACTCGGCGCTGAATGCCATCAGGGGCTGGCGCAAGGGCTCCGATTCGACCACCACCATGACACTGGGTTTGGCCAAAGCCTTGACCGGGGTGCCCATGGCCATGCGTGCGACGTTTTGGTAATCGTTCACAGACTCCAAGGCGATGCGCCGATGCCCGCCACGGGTTTTCCAGCCCTTGAGGTCGCCCTGATCCACCAGGGTCTGCACCATGGTGGTGGACAAGCCCAGCATGTGCGCGGCGTCCGAGGTGCTCAAAAACGGCGGCACCTTGGTGTCGGTGCTTCGTTTGATCACCGTGGCTGGCTTCATCAAAGTCATTGATGCGATGGCATTGCCCATGGCTTTTCTCCTCAATCATGTGGGATGAACGCTGCTGGACGCAGCGCATCGGATACAGGAGAAATTAACGCCGAATGTGTGCTGAATTTCTCAACAGCTGTAAGCCCCAGCGCCTGCCTGCGCTCAAGCCTGCAAGCGGACCGCCAACTTGCCGAACTGCTGACCACTGGCCAGGCGGTCCAGTGCAATGTGGATGTCGTCCAGCGCATACGTGCGCTCGATCAGGGGGCGCACGCCGTGCTGCGCACAAAAGCGGGTCAATTGCTGGAGTTCTTCCAGATTGCCCAAGGTCGAGCCCAATATTTGCAGTTGGCGAATGAACACCCGGCGCAAGTCGGCCCCGGGTTGATCGCCCGTGGTGGCCCCGCAGGTCACGATGCGCCCACCGCGCACGGCCGAGCGCAAGGCGCTGTCCCACACCGCCGCGCCCACGTTCTCAAACACCACATCCACCCCGCGTTTGGCGGTCAGGCGCATGACCTCCTGCACCACATCTTGCTCTTGGCTGTGGATGGCCGCATCGGCCCCCAGCGCCAGCGCACGGTCCAATTTGTCACGACTTGTGGAAGTGACAAAGACACGTGCGCCCAGGGCCTTGGCCAATTGCAAACCCGCCAGCGACACACCCCCGCCAATGCCAAAAATCAGCACCGTCTCGCCCGCTTTCAACCGGGCACGGCTGGTCAGCATGCGCCAGGCCGTGAGGTGGTTCACGCCCAGCGCGGCCGCTTCTTCAAAGCGCCAGCCCTGTGGCATGGGCACCAAATTGCGGGCGGGCACGCTGATGTATTCAGACAAAGTGCCGTCGCGGTGCTCGCCCATCAAGCTCATGCGGGTGCACAGCACCTCTTCGCCGCTTTGGCAAAACTCGCAGGTGCCGCACACCACGGCGGGGTAGACCAGCACTTTTTGACCGAGGTGCAGGCCGTGATCGCCCGCATCCAGCGCCTCAATGACGCCCGCGCCATCGAGCCCCATGGTCTGCGGCAGCGTGTGGGTGATGCCCGCGCCACTGTCGCGCATGTACAGGTCCACCCGGTTGAGCGTGGCCGCATGCATGCGCACCAGCACTTCGCCCGGCTGGCGCTCAGGCGCGGGCCGTTCGCCCACGGCCACCACTTCGTTGCCACCATGGCCTGTGAGGTAAACGGCTTTCATCGGGCTGTCCTTGTGTGTTCAGGCCGCCTGCGCTTGGCCCCAGTAGTGAAAAGTCATGGGTCGCGGCCCCGACAAATAAGCCGAATGCGTGTCGGCCGCAAAGCCCGCCTCGGCCAACAGTTCAGGAATATCGCGCCCCAGCTGGCAGCCCCCGGCCAAGGGTCCCCACAGCGGCTGCAGCCGGTCTTGCCAGCGGCGAACGCCTTCGTCGGGTGCTCGGCCGTGCTCGCAAAACAACAGCTTGCCGCCCGGCACCAGCACCCGGCGCATCTCGCGCAGGGCCTGCACCGCATCGGGAATGCTGCACAGCGTGTAGGTGCAGACCACCGTGTCAAAGCTGGCATTGGCGGTGGGCAATTGCTCGGCCGACAGGCCCATCAACTCCACCGCAATGCCCGCTTTTTGGCTGCGCTTATGGGCCAGGCGGTGCATCTGCATGGCCGGATCCACGCCCACCAGACGGGTGATGCGGCTGCGGTCGTAAAACGGCAGATTGCGCCCGGTGCCCATGCCGACCTCCAGCACCCTGCCTTGCGCTTGGGGCACCAACTGGCGGCGCTGCTTTTGCACCATGGGCAGGCCGCAGGCCATGTCGATCAAGTAAGGAAGCAAGTGACGGTCGTACCAATTCATGGGGGTATTGTCACTGGGCTTCTCATAAGATGGGTTCCCCGGTCAAGCCGGGGGATGACAGTGAAAAGATTGTCATCCTCGGGCTTGACCCGAGGATCCATGACCCAACACCATCAGCCTTTTTTAGCAACCAAGGTCAAGATGTCGTAGCTGGCCACGACTTCGCCCAGCTGGTTGGTCACTTCCACGTCCCAAGCCACCACGCCTTGGCCCACGCCGTTGGCGTCTTTCTTGTTGCGGTCGATCTTGCGTTTGGCCGTCAGACGCGCTTGGATGGTGTCACCAATGCCCACGGGCTTGACGAAGCGCAGGGTATCCAGACCGTAGTTGGCCAACACCGGGCCGGGCGCGGGCGACACAAACAAGCCCGCAGCGGCCGACAACACAAAGTAGCCGTGCGCGATGCGCTTGCCAAACGGCGAATCCTTGGCCGCGATCTCGTCGAAGTGCATGTAGAAATAGTCACCCGACAGGCCGCCAAAGGCCACGATGTCGGCCTCGCCCACGGTGCGGCGGTGGGTCAGCAGGCTATCGCCAATTTGAAGCTCTTCAAAGTAGCGGCGGAAAGGGTGAACCTCGGTCTCGATCAGCTTGGCCCCGCGCATGTATTCGCCCGTGACGGCGGCGATCATGCTGGGCGAACCTTGCAGCGCGGTGCGCTGCATCAGGTGCTTGACGGCGCGGATGCCGCCGAGTTCTTCACCACCACCTGCGCGGCCAGGGCCACCGTGTTTGAGGGGTGGCAGCGGCGAGCCGTGGCCTGTGGATTCCACAGCCGATTCACGGTCGAGGATGTGCAGGCGACCATGCAAAGCCGCCGCTACAGGGATCACACGGGCCGCAATTTGCGGGTCTTTGGTGACCAGCGTGCCGACCAAGCTGCCCTGACCGCGTGCGGCCAGTTGCAGGGCTTCGTCGATGCCCTCGTAGGGCATGAGCGTACTCACGGGGCCAAAGGCTTCCACGTCGTGCACGCTGTCGGTTTGCAGGGGCTTTTGGCACAGCAGCAGGGTGGGCTGGAAGAAAGCACCACCTTCGACGCCCTGCCCCACGGGTGCGAAATCAGCATCACCGCCAAACACCAGCTCAGCGCTTTGACGCAGCAAGGCCACGCGCTCGGCCACATCGGCTTGTTGCGAATGTGAGGCCAGTGCGCCCATCTTCACGCCCTCGACGGATGGGTCGCCCACCACCACTTTGGCCAGGCGGGCCTTAAGCTTTTCAGCCACGGCATCCAGGTGCTGACGCGGCACGATGGCGCGGCGAATGGCCGTGCACTTCTGGCCCGCCTTGACGGTCATCTCCCGGGCGACTTCTTTGACGAACAGGTCAAACTCTTCGTCGTCTGGCGTCACATCGGGTGCGAGGATGGCGCAGTTGAGCGAGTCGGCTTCGGCATTGAAGGGGATGCTGTGCTTGACCACATTGGGGTGCACGCGCAGCATGGCAGCGGTGTCGGCCGAGCCTGTGAAGGTCACCACGTCCTGGCCGTTCAGGCGGTCCAGCAAATCGCCGGTGGAGCCGATCACCAGCTGCAAAGCGCCCGCAGGCAAGATGCCCGATTGCTCGACCAGGCGCACCATGGCCTCGGTCAGGTAACTGGTGGACGAAGCGGGTTTGCCAATGCAAGGCATGCCCGCCAAAAAGCTGGGCGCGAACTTTTCCAAGAGGCCCCAGATAGGGAAATTGAAGGCGTTGATGTGCACCGCGATGCCACCACGCGGCACCAGGATGTGCGTGCCGGCAAAGCCGCCTTTTTTGCCCAACGGGAAGGCTGGGCCTTCGTGGATCAGGTTGCCACTGGGCAGCTCGTTGCTGCCCATGCCGGAATACGCGAACAGCGTGCCCGCGCCACCCTCGATGTCCACCCAGCTGTCAGCGCGGGTGGCGCCGGTGTGGGCCGAGATGGCATAAAGGGTCTCCTTGTGTTCGCCCAGGTATTTGGCCAGGGCCTTGAGGCGCTGGGCGCGTTCCTGAAAGTCGAGCTTGAGCAAATTGGGCAGGCCCACGGTGCGGGCGTAATGCACGGCATCGCCAAAGTCGATGGCCTCGGCATGGGTTTGGTAAACCGTCTGGCCATTGATGGCGCTGCGCAAGGCTTGCGCGCCTTGCTGGCCGATCCATTGGCCACCGATGAAACTTTGCAGGACTTGGGACATGGAGGAAGCTTTCTGTGAAGTTCAAACCCAGTCTGGATGAATTAACCAACCGGGCGGTCGGTTAATTCTAGTCGGTTTGCCCGGCACACCCAAGGTCCGAAACACAGGGGTTTTCCCATGTGTCCCGTCAAGCCGGGCCAGTAGGTCGGCACCTTCAGGTCCGACGTTTTTGGGCTTCGGCGAAGACCCATGTCGGGGCTGAAGCCTCCGACCTACAAGCCCACAAAAAATCAGGCTACCTCGAACGCCATCAAACCCGTGGCCGTGTTGGAGATCGGGATGTGGTAATTGCGGTGCACTTCCTTCACGCGAGGGCCGGCTGTCGAGAGGGCCGCACGCATGGCCAGCCACATCAGCAGCTCCACGCCTTGCGTGCCGGTTTTTTCCACCAGCTCCAGTGTGCTGAACTGGGTAGCCCATTCGGGGTTGCTGACCAAGCTGTCCATGAACTGCAGGTCAAACGCTTTGTTGATGAAGCCTGCGCGCTCACCGTCAAGCTGGTGGCTCAGGCCCCCCGAAGCGCAGACCACGACTTTTTTGCTGCTGTCCCAAGCGGCAATCGCTTCGCCCACCGCCTTCCCCAGGGCATAGACACGCTTGGCCGAGGGCAGCGGAAACTGCACGGTGTTGATGTTGATGGGCACGATGGTCACGGGCGCTTCGCCTTCGGGCCAAAAGAGTTTCAGCGGCAAAGTGCAGGCATGGTCCACCAACATGTCCTGACAGGTCACGATGTCGAAGTCCTTGCCGATCAGCGTGTTGATGATCTGCCACGACAGATCGACCTCGCCTTTGAAAGGCGGCAGCGTGGGGATGCCCCAGCCTTCGTCAGCGTTGTTGTACTGGGGCGCGGCCCCCACAGCAAAGGTGGGCATCTTGTCGAGGAAAAAGTTCAGGCCATGGTCGTTGTAGAACATGACGACCACATCGGGCTTTTGCTCGCCCAGCCACTTTTGCACGGGAGGGTAGCCGGCAAAGAACGGGGCCCAGTACGGATCGGCCTGAATGCCTTTGTGGATCGCGCCGCCAATGGCAGGAATGTGGGAGGTGGCGAGTCCGCCAATGAGTTGGGCCATGGTGTTTGTCCTTTGATTGTTTGTTTTGTAGGTCGGACCTTCAGGTCCGACAATTGGTGTGTGCGGGCAACAAGTCGGGTCTCAAGCCGCCGACCTCCCCCTAAAACTCAGGCGTAAGCGCGCAGCTTGGCCTTGAATTCGTCTTTGCTCATGCCGGTTTGCTGTGCGCCGATGTCCTGCATGTCCAGGCCAAAGATGCCCGCGAACTTGGCCAGGTAATAGGCATTGCCGCCTGCAGCAATCAAGTCCAGCACCTGACGAGAACGGATCGCGGCCTTTTGCGCGTCGCTCAATCCGTATTGGGTCATGTAGCCCTCTTCGTCGGCCTTGAATGCGGCGCGGTTCTCAGCCGCGTTGAACGAAAAACACATCTTGTTGAGGGCATAACCTTTGCGAGCCATGTCGCCGTCAAACGGGGTGGTGCCTTCAATGGGGTGTGGCTTTGAGGTCATCTGGATGCTCCATCAGGTGGGTTGATGGGCTGAAGTATCCCGGCCCCATTGCCAAAAATAAACAGATGAATCATCATATAACCCATGAGCAATTTCGATTGGTTGGATCTGGACGCCAAGCTGCTGCGGCTGCTGGTCACGGTGGTGGACACCGGCTCGATCACGGGCGCAGCCCAGCGTCTGGGCGTGACGCAGTCGGCCGTGAGCCACCTGCTGGACAAGCTGCGCGGCATCACGGGCGATGTGCTGTTTGCCAAATCGGGGCGCGGCATCGTGGCCACGGCGCGTGCGCAAGCGCTGGCCGAGCGGGCCCGCGCCCTGCTGGGCGATCTGGAGCGCTTTGCCTATGCCGAAAATTTTGACCCCAGCGAATGGCACACGACCTTCACCATCGCGGCCAATGACTTCCAGCGCGATGCGCTCTTGCCCGCACTCATGCAAGTATTGCGCGAGCAGGCCCCGGGTATGAGCTTGCGCGTCATCCCGTCTGATGTGCCCACGCCCGAGATGCTGCGCCAGGAGCATTGCCAGCTCATCATCAGCCCGCGACCGCCCGACGGGGCCGACATGGTGCAAAAGCGCTTGTTTGCAGACCGCTACCGCGTGTTTTACGACCCCGCAGTGCGCGATGCGCCCACCAGCAAAAAAGACTACCTGGCCTCCGAGCACGTCACCGTGGTCTACACCCCCAACCGCGCTCTGGACCTCGATGCACACATGCTGAAACAAGGCCTTGAGCGCCAATTCAAGGTGCAGGTGCCCGGCTTTGCAGGCCTGCCCTCATTTATTTTGGGCACTCCTTTACTGGCCACGGTGCCGGGCCTGTTGCACCAGCACCTGATGCGCGGACTGGCCCACGCCAAAGTGCCTGTGCCCTGCCCCGAGATGCCGATGTACATGATCTGGCACCTGCGGCACCAGCAAGACCCGGCCCACCAATGGCTTCGCCAGCAACTCGAAGCGGTGGCGCAACCACTGGCTTCCTGATCCGAGTTTCGGCACCACACAGGACATGTGGCGCTGCTGATTTTTTTGCAATTTATACGCATACATATAATATGTATGCGTTCTTTAATGCATGAATTTAAAAATGACATGCCAGCACCACTTGGCGAATAGGGAATGCTGAGCCACAACAGCAAGATGGAAAGCTGCTCGCAAGAGCGCTCTTATGATGCGACTGAATGCATGCTTAGCTGACACGCCCACGACAACCAAGCCCCCGATAGAACTGTGAGGAGACAAAGATGCAAGAACTCGGACGACTCGAAGACCTGCCCAAAGACTATGTGCAGGACCTGCGCGACCTGAACCTCGTGCCCCTTTGGCCCAGCCTGCGCGGCGTGCTGCCGCCCAAGGTGCCCACACGACAGACCCAGCCGACTTGCTGGGCCTACAAGGACATCAAGCCGCTCTTGCTCAAAGCGGGCGAGCTGACCCCGATTGAAAAAGCCGAGCGCCGCGTGCTGGTGCTGGCCAACCCCGGTCATGGCCTGGACAAAATGCAGGCCTCGGCCGCCATGTATTTGGGCATGCAACTGCTCATGCCCGGCGAGTGGGCGCCCAGCCACCGCCACACGCCCAACGCGGTGCGCATGGTGGTCGAGGGCGAAGGCGCCTGGACCACCGTGGACGGCGAAAAATGCCCCATGAGCCGTGGCGACCTGATCCTCACGCCCACGGGCCTCTGGCACGAGCATGGCCACGACGGCACCGAGCCCGTGATCTGGCTGGATGTGCTTGATCTGCCCCTGGTCTATTACATGGAGGCGAGCTACCACATCAACGGCGACCGCCAGACCGTGCAGCCTGGCCGCAGCGACCAGCAATACGCCCGTGGTGGCGTCGTGCCTTCGCATGTGTTTGACCGCAGCAAGAAGGCCTATCCCATGCTGCGCTACGCCTGGAAAGACGCCAAAGCCGCGCTCGAATCGCTGGCGGCCGACAACGCGGGTCTGGAGCAGGTGCAAGTCACCTACACCAACCCCGAAACCGGTGGCGACGCTGAAAACATCCTGGGCTTTTACGCCCTGATGCTGCGCCCCGGCCAGACGCTGCGCCTGCCTGCACGCTCGCCCGCCCAGGTGTTCCACGTCATCGA
This sequence comes from Pseudomonadota bacterium, assembly GCA_041169105.1. Classification (GTDB taxonomy): domain Bacteria; phylum Pseudomonadota; class Gammaproteobacteria; order Burkholderiales; family Burkholderiaceae_C; genus Limnohabitans_A. The sequence continues at coordinate 22,831 of JBEEJQ010000001.1, forward strand.
AGGCGCGGTGCAAGCGCAGATCGTGGCCAGCACCTTCACGCTGGCCGAAGCCGACACCTGCTGCGCCCCTGGCTACGAAGCCGTGACGCTGACCAACCTGAACGCCAACCAGCCCGCCTTCGTGTTCATCGCCGACGAATCGCCCTTGCACCGCAAGCTGGGTGTGTACGAAAACCGCGGCTGATGCCCCTCTTCTGTAGGAAGCTTGCCTGCAAGCGATGATTCCAGTGATTAACTGACCGTCCTATCGCCAGCAGGGCAGGCTCCTACAAACAACCTTTCACCTTCTGAACGCCCCCATGACCTCTTACCTCTTCAACCCGCCCGCCGTCCAGTCCCTGCCCATCCGTGGCAAACAGGAGCGCTTCCCCATCAACCGCATCTTCTGCGTGGGCCGCAACTACCACGCCCACGCCGTCGAGATGGGCCGCCCCGTCGACAAGAGCGTCGAACAAGCGTTCTACTTCACCAAGTCGCCGCAGACCCTGGTGGAAAGCGGCGCCACAGTGGCTTACCCACCCCGCACCAGCAACTACCACTTCGAGATGGAGCTGGTGCTGGCCATTGGCAAAGAGGGCTTTCGCGTGAGCGAGGCAAACGCGCATGAGCTGGTGTATGGCTATGCCGCAGGCCTGGACATGACCCGCCGCGACCTGCAACTGGTCGCACGCGACAAAGGCCGCCCTTGGGACACGGGCAAGGACATCGAGCAAGGCTCGGTCTGCACCGAGATCGTGCCCATGCCCGGCGTGGTGATCGAGAACGGCGCGATTGCCCTCGAAGTCAACGGCGCCACCAAGCAGTCGTCCAACGTGGACAAACTGATCTGGAACATCCGCGAAATCATCGCCGACCTGTCCACCTACTACCACCTGCAGCCCGGCGACCTGATCTACACCGGCACGCCCGAAGGCGTAGGTGCTGTGCTGCCTGGCGACAAGATCACAGGTCGGGTCGAAGGCGTGGCCGAAGTAGCGCTGACCATTGGCGCCGCGGAATAATGCAAGCCTCCAGCAGACACCATGCTTTGGCGTCTGCGATCCAGTGAACAGGACAACACCATGAAGCTCTACAACTTTTTCCGAAGCGGCACCTCGCACCGCCTGCGCATTGCGCTCAACCTCAAAGGCATCGCCACCGAGTATGTGGCGGTGGACTTGCGTGTGGATGAGCAGCTGAACGCGCCCTTCAAGGCCGTGAACCCTCAGGGCATGGTGCCCGCACTGGACACCGGTGAGCAGGTCATGATCCAGTCACCCGCCATCATCGAGTGGCTGGAAGAAAAGTACCCTACGCCCGCCCTGCTGCCCGCCGACGCCGATGAGCGTGCACGGGTGCGCGCTTTGAGTGCCATCGTCGGCTGTGACATTCACCCCATCAACAACCGCCGCATTTTGCAAACTCTGCGCAAGCAGTTTGGTGCCAACGAAGACGCCATCAATGCCTGGTGCGCCACCTGGATCAGCGCCGGCTTTGACGCCTACGAAGCTTTGCTGGCCGCAGACAAGCAGCGCGGCCGCTTCAGCTATGGCGACGCGCCCAGCATGGCCGATGTCTATTTGATCCCTCAAGTGGAAAGCGCCCTGCGCTTCAAGGTGGACATGGCCCGTTGGCCGCTGATCAGCGCGGTGGACAAAGCCTGCGGCGAACTGGAAGCCTTTCAAAAGGCCGCACCGCTGGCGCAACCCGACGCGGGTTAAAGCCTGCTGAACACCCACTGACAGGCCTTTGGGCACTGTCAGCTGGGCACAATGTGACTGCGGATAATGCCAAGGGTTTCAATTTCCGCCGAGAGTCACCGTGCTAGAGCGCCTGGTTTACCGTTCCAAAGCCACCCACAAGCTGGGCAGCTTGCACTTGTTCAACCTTTTGAGCCTGTGCCGCGAGAAAAACAAGCGCCTGGAGATCACCGGCCACTTGCTCTACACCGAAGAAATCTTTGTGCAGTGCATTGAGGGCCCTCCCGCATCCATCGAAAATCTGTGGCAAAGCTTGTTGCGCGATGAGCGCCACTATGACATCGAGCTGCTCTCGCGCGGCCCCCAGGCAGAGCGGCGCTTTGCCGACTGGAGCATGGCCTTTTCCAGCTATGCCCACTTCAACAAGTACAACATCTCCGGCTTTTTCCCGGTGGACCGAGACGGCATGAACGATGCCGCCAAGCGCTGCTCGGGCAACTGAAAGACTTGGCGGATCCTGCTCGCTGAGATCTTCAACGTCAAGGTCTTGTAGGTCGGCACCTTCAGGTCCGACATGACGGGCTGAGGCACAACTTCCAGTCGGGGCTGAAGCCGCCGACCTACCGAATCGGATCAGCTGGCGAACGTCTCGGTATCCACCTCGCTGTTGGCCTGCGCGTTGTAGCGGTCACCGGCCACGGTGTTCTGGTTGATGAGCGCTTCCACGCGATCGATCAAACCGGCATCCAAGGTCAAATCGACCGCGGCCAAATCGTCCAGCAAATGTTCGACCGAGGTGGTGCCCGGGATCGGGATGATGTCATCACCCTTGTGCAGCAACCAGGCCAGCGCCAGCTGCGAGGGGCTGCAGCCGGCCTCTTTGGCCAGCACCTCATAGGCAGGCAACAACTTCAAATTGGCGGCGTAGTTGTCCGGCGCAAAGCGGGGCATGGTGCGGCGGATGTCCTTGGCGTCGAAGGCGCTCACATCCAGCGGGCCGCACAAAAAACCACGTGCCACCGGGCTGAAGGCCACAAAGGCCACGCCCAACTCACGGCAGGCTTGCAGAACCGCGATCTCGGGGTTGCGCGTCCACAGCGAATACTCGGTCTGCACCGCCGCAATCGGGTGCACCGCATGGGCTTTGCGCAGCGTGCTGGCCGACACTTCGGACAGGCCAATCGTCTGGATCTTGCCCTGGCGCACCAGGTCGCTCAATGCGCCCACGCTGTCTTCGATCGGCACTTGCTTGTCCCAGCGGTGCAGGTAGTACAGGTCAATCACCTCAGTCTGCAGGCGACGCAGCGCGTCTTCGCAGGTTTTTTTGATCGTCTCGGGGCGGCCATCGATCACGCGCACCTTGGTGCCATCGCCCTTGTCCACGCCCTGCATGCCGCATTTGCTGGCCAGGGTGAACTTTTGGCGGTGGGGTTTCAACACCTTGCCCACCAGCGTTTCGTTGGCACCAAAGCCATACAAGGCGGCGGTGTCAAAAAAGTCCACGCCCTGGTCGAGGGCGGTGAGCAAGACGCGCTCGCCCTGTTCGGCAGAGACGGGCGCGCCATAAGCGTGGCTGAGGTTCATGCAGCCCAGGCCAATGGCGCTGACGGAGAAGGGGCCTAATGTGCGGTGTTTCATGCGGCGATGTTAGTGGCAATTGGGCCAAGGCCATGCCCATTTTGATCAGCCCACGCGCAGATACCGCACCTTAGCGAACGATAATCGCACGGACACACCGGAGCCCGCATGCCGATCACCGACCCCAACGAACTCGACGCCCGCGACTGGATCGCGGGGCTGGAAAAAGGCTTGTCCATCATCGAAGCCTTTGACGCGGCCCACACGCGCTTGACCGCCACAGAAGCCGGTGCACGTTGCCACATGACGCGCACAGCCGCTCGGCGTTACCTCAAAACACTGGCCCATCTGGGCTATGTGGGCACCGACGGCAAGCTCTACTGGTTGATGCCACGCATCTTGCGTCTGGGCCACGCCTATCTGGAATCGGCCAGACTGCCTCGTCTGGTGCAACCGTTTTTGCAACGCATCACGGCGGGCACCGAAGAGATCGCCTACCTGGGCGTGGTCGATGGCGATGACACGGTTTTCATCGCCCGCAGCGACAGCCACCGACACACCTCCACCGGCTATTTGCCCGGCTCCCGCATTCAGGTCCAAGTGACTGCGGCGGGGCTGGCGGTGCTGGCCAGCCAAGACGAGGCCGCGATGGATGTGTGGCTGCAATCGCATGAGCTGCGCTCGTTCACCTCGTACACCCTGTCCAGCAAAGCCGAGTTGCGCGAGGCGCTGCTGCAGTTCAAGCGCCAGGGCTGGGCTGTGTCCGAGCAGCAACTGGAGCTGAATTTTCGGGGCATTGCCGTGCCCCTGCTGGACCGCAACAACCAGCCCCACGGGGCCATCAGCGTGACCATGCCCATCAACCGCGAAGAGACCGACCACGCCCTGCACCGCCTGCTGCCCGTCATGCAAGAAGCCGCACGCAACCTGCGGCCCTTGCTCTGAGTGCGCCCTGTGGGTTCGTGCTGGGGGCTGATCGCCCCTCAGGCCCCTGCCCCTGCCGACGGGCCTTGGGGAGAAGAAAAAGACCAGGGCATGTTGGCGATGTCCACCCTTTCCAGCTGCGTGTACGAGCCTGGATAGGCCGACTGGTCGATCAGCTTGGCGTTGGCCGAGATCAGGTGGCCTTGCGGGTCCTTGAACCACATCATGTAGGGCTGGCGGGCCAGCAGCTCCTGCTGCTGGCGCTCGCGCTCCAGCGTCTGGGCCACCTCGCGTTTTTCCTGGGTCACATCGATCAACACCAGCTGGCACTCCTGCCCCTCGTCGTCCAGCGTGGCGTCAATGCGCACCACCATCGCATCGCGGTGGTCCGTGGCCAGCAGCGTCACCTCGCAATAGCGCCTGCACTTACCGCTGAGGACTTCCTGATGAAAGTCGCCAAACCGCGCTTGATCCGCAGGCTGGATGAAACCCAAAAAATCGGCTGGCCTGCCCTGCGAGCGCTGGATGTCCAGCATGATCGCCCCTGCCAGGTTGGTCTGCAGAACCTGGCCTTGGGCATCCAGACTCACAAAGCCCACAGGCGCGAAGTCGTAGGCGTCTTGGTACTTTTGCTGGCGGGCGTCATCGGTCGCCACCGCCGTCTGTGCCAAGTCAAAGGGCAAGGCCGACGCGTCCGACAGGGCTTGCGCACGCTCAAACAAACGCCGGGTCTCGGAGGACACCAAGGCAAAACATTCACACACCTGTGAGGCCAGGCCGTCACGATCCAGGATGTCGATCCTGCCGCGCCCACTGGCCACAAGGCCCGCACCTTGAAGCTTGCCCAAGGCTTGGGTGACCGACTCACGCCGCACGCCCAGCATGTTGGAGATCATTTCATGCGTGACCTTGAGCTGATCGCCCGGCAAGGCGTCCGCGTTGAACAAGAGCCAGTAACACAGGCGCTCGCTGACGCTGTGGTGACCGATGCAAACAATGCTTTGCGCCATCTGTGTGATGAGGGCCTGCACGTGGCACAAGGCCAGATGCTGCAACTCGCGGCAACGGGACAGCTCATCGACAAACACATGCGCAGGCATGCGGTAAGCCCGTCCCGCACAGTGCACGATGACGCGGTGGCTCATGGCTTTGGCCCCCAGCACCAGGGGCATGCCCACCATGCCATCACGGCCGATCATGGCCAGCTCGGAGGAATCGCCATCTTCGGTGTGGGACACCAAAGAGCTGGTGCAGGTGGTGGGGAAGTACACGAACTCCAGATCATCACCGGGCTCGCACACCACCTGGCCCGAAGTCCATTCCACCGGCTTGAGGTGCTCGGCCATGCGGCTGTAATGACTCAAGGGTATGCCGGCCAGAATCCGGTTGTGACGCGCACTGTCAACATGGGGATACAACATATCAATCTTTCAAGGCATCAAGGTTGGAACACCGAATGGCCTGAAGGACTGCGCCCCTGCGCAGCGCCCACCATGGCCATCCACTGAGAGGCCATGGTCTTGGAATTGCGCGTTGGCGAACACTGATCGAACGGTCTGAATACCTATGCATGGTCGGCTATGCCCTTGGGCATAAAGGCCTGGTGAACGCCCGAAAGGTGTACGCACAAACCGGCATGGCCCTACCTGTTTCACCCCCTGTGCGGCAAGCCGCCTGACCCCTACGATGGCCTGAGCACATCCACCGGGGTCACACCATGAAAAGACGACACTTCCATCTGCTGGCCTTGTCTGCCGCCTTGCCCGAACTGGCGCATGCACGCAAACCCGTACGGGCCACGCCCATCGATGCCATCGCCCAAATCAAGGCCCTGCGCATCACCACCGGCCCCTTGAGCCGGGGCTATCTGATCGCCCCCAACGGACGACTGAACTGGTACTTCACCAACTTGGGGCTGCTGCCCATGGTGCAGTACCTCAACGCCACGGACCTGGACACTGACATCCGCCAATACCTGGACCTGTATCTCAGCCGAGTCGAGAGCAACAGCACGATTTTTGATGTGAACTTCAACGATGCCAGCTTGCAAAACATCACCCTGGTGCCCTCGGACTCCGACAACTCTTATGCCGCCACGCTCGCATCGCTGACGGCCCGCTACCTCAGGGCCTCGGGCAACTGGTCCTGGTGGGATGCGAACAAGGCCAAGCTCCAGAACATCGTCGACGCCAACGTCACGGCCTTGCAAAAACCCAATGGACTGTGCCGTGTCTTTCAGCCCCTGCGCAGCAGCCCGGTGGCCAACTACGGCTACCTGATGAACAACGCCGAAGACTACCGGGGCCTGCGTGACTTCGCCGCCATCTGGGCCTTACGAGGCGAGTCCACGCTGGCGAACCACTACAACAACGTGGCCAGCACCATCGCGCAAAGCATCCTGCTGTACCTGTGGGACAGCGGCCACAGCGGCTTCAAGGTCAGCGACCAGGAGGCTTACGCCGACAGCACCTCCTTCTACCCCGGCACCACCTGCCAGGTGTTCCCGCAGGCGTTTGGCATCAGCGAGCTGTCACCGTATTTCACGCCCGCCTACCAATTCCTGAACCGCTATTCGCCGCAGTGGCCCAAAGAAATTTACGACCCCTATCCCTGGTGCATGTTGGGCTATGTGGCCGCCAAACGCGGCGACACCGCGCGGGCAAAAACCCAGATGCTGGCCACCGAGCAAAAGTACGCCACTGCGCCTGCGCTGGTGACCATCAACGAGCTGGGCTTTTACCTGCGCACCCAAAGCCTGCTCAACGGTTTTGGAGACATCTGATGAAAACACTGCTTTACACCCTGGCTGTGCTGGCTGCATTGCAGGCCTGCGGCGGCGACAACACCACACTGGACACCACGCCCAGCGCGACGACACGCATGGACGTGCCCATCAACCCCCTGCCCCACAATGAAAGAAATTGAAGGACAGATGTTGAGACGCTGGACGTCAAAGACAGCCAGCCCGCATGACTGGCGCTGAGCGCCAGTCACCCCCTCAGGCGCGAAACACCAGGGATGTGCCCGCACCGGCCTTGACCAGCCAATAGCGGACATCGCTCAGATCTACCGTGGCCACACCCGAGACGATCACCGGCGCTTGGGCATAACGCGCCTTGGGCAAACGCCACACCATCTCTTGCAAACCTGCAGCGTTGGAGGCACTGAAGACGGTTTGCCCGGTCAGGGCGTCGGTGCTTTGCGACCAGCTGACGGCCGATCTGCGGGCCATGAAGTCGGCCAATCGCGGCATGGTGTACCAGGCAAGCTTCCCGCCTTGTGCCTTGGCATAGGCCAGCATGTCCTTGAGCACATCGCTCCACAAGGCAGCTCCCGGCGGGTGCGCATACACCATGCGGCTGGTGTTTTGCGCCACATTGAAATCGATCAGCTCGTGGTACCAAGCCGTGATCTCGGTCTTGGGCACCCCGTAATCCTGAAACTCCTCAAAGGTGGCGTACAAACCCGCAGGGGTGACGGGGAACACCCAGATCGACGGGTTGAGCAACTGGCCGTCGCGGTACTGACGCGTTGCACCCAGACCGGTGTGCCCGCCAAAATACGTGGCCACCACGCCTTGCTTTTCAAGCCAGTTCATGGCCCACAAAGGGTTGTTGCCCTCGGGGGCCGAATAACTGCGCGAAGCCTTAGCCGTGACCCCGTCCACCGCCTGGCGGTTGAGCACCAGGCACTGCAAGTAGTTGTCCACCCGGATGGCCGAGTTGACACAGGCCTTGTTGGTGCTGAGCAGCTGATTGCTTTCCGACACATTCAAACCGTAGTAATCATGGATCCAGCCACCGTGTGATCCTACACTGTGGCCTGCCGACTGGAAGGTGCGCAAGAACTGCTGGGCTTTTTTGTTACTGAGCAAATTCCAGCCCAGACGATCACCCGGTTTGATCGCATCGGGCCCGGCGGTCATCTCGATCGAAAACAGGGCCTGCGGGTCATTGAAAACATTGAGCTTGATCAGGTTGTTGGTGGGGGCTTGTGCGGCCATGGCATCCAGATGCCAGTCCAGCGTCATGCCTGCCACCGCGTTGGGCATGGACGACAGGTGCGCCATGCCGAGCAAGTCACGCGCGAAGTACTGCAAAAAGCCGTGCATCATCAAGGCATCGGTGCACCCCTTGAGGTAGGTCAGCGGCAAGTTGACAAACAGCACCTGGCCTGCGCCCACGGCGTTCACCCCCGCCACCAGCCCAAACTGCGGCGAGGTGGCCAAGACCTTCTGACCGGCTGCTGCGCCGAAGTCACCCTGCGTCACATAGCTGGGGTAGATCAGCGGACCCAGCAAATAACCGCTGTAGGCATCGATCGGATCGGCACTCGCCTGCACCGCCAATGCGGCAGACATGAGCGTGGTGGTTTTGTCCACCGGCTTGGCCTGGATGGCCCGGCCCAGATCGATCTGCACCGCACGCGCGGGCGCGGTCCCCTTGTTGGCCATGGCAGCAGAGCCCGCATAGCGCAAGGCGCTGTACTGCTGCGTGTCAAAACCCCTTGCCCCCCCGGCATCGCTTGTGCTGACGGGCAGGTACAAGGCCGACTGGTCCGTGATCTGCGCGGCACTGAGCAAAGGACTGCCCAAAGTGGTCGTGGTCGTGGTCGTGGTCGTGGTCGTGGTGCTGGAACTGAGCGCAAGCAAGGTGCTGCCCGAAGCCAAGCCGGTGAACGGCAAGGACTTGCCCGGCGGCACCTGCAAAGCACGCAAGGTGCTGCGCAAGCCGGTCACCGGGCCCAGGCCTGTGGTGCGCTCACGCAAAGCGTCGTACAGCACATAGTCCACACCGGCCAAGGCACTCAGGCGGGACTTGGGCACCGGGTACACCGGCGTGCCGTTGAGCATGGTCAGTGCCCCGAAATCAAACACCAACAGGGTCCGGCCGCCTTGCTGGGTGTAATCGCTCACAGCCGCCACCACCGCATCGCTGGCCTGCACATGCAGCCCATCCGGCAAGATCAGGCCGGCATAGCCCAAGGCGGCAGACCCGAGCGCCAGAAACTGTGAATCGCTCACCGGCTGGATGCGCACGCCGACTTCCGACGCCGCATCCAGCCAAGCCGCGATGCGTGGATCGGCCATGTCCTGCGCATCGGGCAGCAACAGCATCAAGACGCCGGGATCAGCGGCAGCGGGCAGCGCCATCGCCCCTCCTGCCATGGTCTCCATGGCCATGGGTTGCGCCAGCGCCAGCATCGACAAGCCTTCGGGCTGCAGCACCACGCCCTCGCCCATGGCCGTGCCCACCGAACTGAGCGCGGTGACCTGGGGCTGCACCGTGGCGCTGGCCCCTTCGCTGCTGGCCTGCGGCTGGCTGCCAGATGCGCCGCCGCAAGCAGCCAGAACCAGGCTGAGCAACCCCCCGCCCAGCACGAGTCCCCAACGGGCGCAGCCACTGACAGACTCCAGGGCAGCTGCTGCAGGGTCGTCACGGTGTTTGAAAAATATCGGCATGAGAGTGTCCTTCCTGGAATCAAGGCACGACAGCCACGCCGTCGCAGACCTTCAATTTAGAAATCCACGGCCTGCTTGACCGTTGCACAAACCACGCACGGCTGAGGCCTCACGCACCCTGTGGGGCAGCCCACACAGGCAGACAAGCACTGTGTGCTGGCAACCTGAACACAAGGCTTGCACACCGCACCATGGGCTCTACACAAAGATCAAGGTGATGTATGCAAGTGATGAATGGGTGCACTGAACCCCAATGTTCCGAAAGGCTCAGCGCGATGACCGCAAGCGCTGCCCAGTCTTGGACTCAAGCGCTCCAGGCGCAGTGGCAACAGCACCCGCTCAGCTTGCTGCTGGCCATGGCGCTGGGCCTGATCGCTGTGGTGATGTTGGTCTATGGCCTGCGCCAGACCCTTTTTTCGGTGCAACGCATGTGGGGCACCCAGCGCTACCCCTACAAGGGCATCGTGCAGGCGCAGTGGCCCCAGGTGACCGTGTTCATCGCAGCGCACAACGAAGAAAAAGTCATCGCTGACAGCATGCGCGCCTTGCTGCAGACCGACTACCCGGCCGAGCGCATCCGCGTGGTGGTGGTCAATGACCGGTCCACCGACAAGACCGCGCAGATTGTGGACGCCCATGTGAAAGCGCATCCGGACCGCTTGGTGGCCTTTCACCGCAGCCACGGCAAGCCCGGCAAAGCGGCCGCGCTCAAGGACGCGATGCGCTACGCCCAAGGCGACATCGCCCTGATTTTTGACGCCGACTACACGCCCTCTGCCGGTTTGGTGCGCCAGTTGATGGCCCCTTTTCTGGACCCGGAAGTCGGCGCTGTCATGGGCCGCGTGGTGCCGCGCAATGTGTCCAGCAATTTGCTCACCCGCATGCTCGACATGGAACGCGCTGCGGGCTACCAGGTCGATCAACAAGCCCGCATGAACCTGCGGGGCGTGCCCCAATACGGCGGCACCGTGGGCGGCGTGCGCCTGTCGGCCGTGCAAGCGGTGGGCGGTTGGCGCGACGATGCGCTGGCCGAAGACACCGACATCACCATCCGCTTGCTGATTGGCGGCTGGAAGACGGTCTACAACAACGAGGCTGCCTGCTACGAAGAAGTGCCCGAAGAGTGGTCGGTGCGGTTGCGCCAGGTGCACCGCTGGGCCAAAGGGCATGACCAGGTGCTGCTGCGCCACGCCCGGCAACTGCTGCTGAGCCGCCGCGCCAGCGCGCGCGAACGCCTGGATGGCCTGTTGCTGCTCAACATCTTTCTGATGCAACCCTTGCTGCTGCTGGGTTGGCTGATGGCCATGGCTTTGTACTACCTGCATGCGGCAGAGGTCCTGACCTTGTTCATTCCGGGTGCCGTGCTGGTGGTGTACAGCGCGGTGGGCGGCTTCTCGGCGTTTTTGCAAATGGCTTTTGCCCAGCTGATCGACGGCCACCGACTGCGCATCCGGCTGCTGCCTTTGCAGTTGGTGAGTTTTGTGGCCATCACGCCGGCCATTACATCGGCACTGTGGGCCAGTGTCAGCGACCGCTTCACCCAGCGGGAACTGGTCTGGCACAAAACCAGCCGCTACAACAAACAGGTGTCGGCATGAGCAATGGACTGTGGACCTTGGCTTTTATCGTGCTCACTGCCGCGCTGCTGGCCCTGCCGTTTTTTCCGGCCTGGCGTGAATGGCGACACCCGCTGGATGCGCTGGCCCTGGCCATCCCGGACACCGCCGCTGACAGCGCACCGCCCCTGTCAGCGCAGGTGCGTTTGGCTGCGGGCCTGGCCACCCCGCCCGTGGTCAGCGCCAGCGCACGCATTCTGGCGCTGGCCGGCTGCCAGTTCCAGCAACTGAACGCCCCCACCATCTTGCTGGGCGTGGCCAAGCCCTGGCAGATCGCACCGCGCCACCCCGTGCAGCACTCCCTGCTGCAGCCTCCTGCCAACGCCGAGCGTTGGGGCACACAGGGCTGGCGCATCACGGGTGACTGCCTCATTCCGGACGCCCACCGGGTGCAGGGCACGCTGGTCGTGATGGGCCGCCTGACGGTGGGCTCGGACTGCCTGATCGAGGGGGACATCAAGGCCCATGGCGACGTGCAGGTGGGCGCACGCAGCCAGATCAAGGGGGCACTGGTCAGCGAGCAGCGCATCACGCTGCACGAAGATGTGAGCCTGCAAGGCCCGGTGCTGTCCGAGACGGAAGTGACGCTGGATGTCGGCGTGGTCATTGGCAGCCTGGAGCAACCCAGCAGCCTGAGCGCAGCGCAGGTGCTGGCCCAGCCCGGCGCGGTGGTGCACGGCAGCGTGTGGGCGCACCAGTCAGGGCGTGTGGCGTGATGCACCCCACACGCCGACTGTGGCCTCTTATGCGCAGAGGTCTGAACCTGCTGACCGTGCTGGCCTTGGGCTGCGCGCTGAGCACACCCAGCGCCGCCCGCAAGCTGGACCTGTCGGGCTACACCGATGCCAGCGGGGCCATCACAGTGCAGCACCAAGGGGACACAGTCGATCCCTACTTTGCCTTGCAAGCGCTGTGGTTGGCACAGTCGCAAGGCCTGGACATTTCAGACCAGGCCCTGCCCTGGGCACGCTGGATGGCCCAGCACTACAGCGCCGCAGGGCACCTGGGGCGCTATTGCAAAACCGCCAGCGGCTGGATCTGGTGCAAAGCGCCCGATGCCGACGACGCCTCATTGGCTTTGTGGCTGGCCCTCTTGCGGCAACTGCCAGCCGCAGACCGGCAAGCGTTGGGGGCCAGCACACTGGAGGCACGGGCCCGGCAAGACCTGCAACAACTGCTGCTGCCCGAGCAAGGCGTGTACAAAGTGTCGCCTCACCTGGCCCACAGCTTGTTCATGGACAACCTGGAGATCTGGTCCACCCTGCCTGGCAAGCGCCTGGGCGAGCGCATCCACCGTGTTTTTTGGGATGCCGAGCGAAGCCTGTTTCGGGTCAGCACACAGGCCGATCACCCGCACCCGGGGCAGAGCTTTTACCCCGATGCGACCGCGCAGATTTACCCCTTGCTGGTGGGCTACCCCTGGGTGCCCGATGGGCCCGAACAACATTACCGGCGCTGGATGCAGCAGCACCGCAGCGCCTGGCTGCATCAAATCGGGCGCGAATTCCCCTGGGGGCTGATCGCCGTGGTGGCCTGGCAGCAAGGCGATGCACACACGGTGCGCTGCTGGCAAGCGCGCGCCCTGCCCTTTCGACACCGTTTTTTCTGGACCGTCACCGACGAGGTGGTGGCCCAGTTGCTTCCGCCCCTGACCCCACCCTCTCCCACACCCAAGGAATGCTGATGACCACCTACCTGGCCTGCATGGGCACACGCCCTGAAATCATCAAGATGGCACCGATTTACCGCACCCTCAAGGCGCGGGGCGAAAACGTCCAGGTCTTGCACACCGGACAGCACGAAGACATGGCGCAAGCCCTGTACACATTTTTTGACATGGACCCGGACTACCAGATCCAGCTCAAGCGCCAGCTGCCCAGCCTGTCCAACCTGACGGCCGAACTGCTGCAAGGCATTGACCGCGTGATCGACGACGTCAAGCCCGATGTGGTGCTGGTGCAAGGCGACACCGCCAGCGCTTTTGTGGGCGCGATGGCCGGCTACTACCGCGATGTGCCGGTGGCCCACATCGAAGCGGGTTTGCGCACCGGCCAGCACGACCCGTTTCCCGAAGAGAAAAACCGCGAAATGATCGGGCGGCTGGCCAACTGGCACTTTCCGCCCACCCCTCAAGCGGCCAACAACCTGCGGCGCGAGGGCATCGGCGCGCAACACATCCATGAAGTCGGCAACACCGTGATCGATGCCGCGCTGTGGGTCAAAACCCAGATGACCCGCCGCGATGCGCCCCAGGCGCTGCCCGAGGATGTGGCGCAATTTCTGCAAGACCATGGCGACCAGCGCCTGATGCTGGTGACCGCGCACCGGCGCGAAAACTGGGGCCAACCGATCCAGCTGATTGCCGCGGCCGTGGGCGTCTTGCTCAAGCTGCACCCGGACCTGGTGGCCGTCTGGCCCATGCACCCCAACCCCAGTGTGCGGGCCGACATCCAGCGCGTGATCGAGCGCCTGCCTGCCGAATGCAGAACCCAGCTGTGCCTGACCGAACCGCTGGAATACCCCGCCCTGATCAGCTTGCTGGCGCGCAGCCATTTTTGCCTGACGGACTCTGGCGGCATTCAGGAAGAAGCCTCGGCTTTCAAGTGCCCCGTGCTGATCACCCGCGACAGCACCGAGCGGCAAGAGCTGGTCGATGCGGGCGGTGCCCTGCTGGTGGGCACTGACCCGCACCGCATCGTGGAGGCCGCCACCCATTTGCTCAACGACCCCTGGGTCTACCGCGCCATGCAGGTGCAACAAAGCCCCTTTGGCGACGGCCACGCCGCGCAGCGCATCGCCGATGTCTTGACCCACAGCCTGTCCACACACTGAAAGTCCTCATGAAAACCTCTCTCTTGTCGGCCGCTGGCCTGGGCCTGTTGATCAGCAGTTGTTTCAGCCCCCATGCCGCCGCACAAACCCAGACCACCGACTTGCCCAACACCTTGCTGGGCTGGCGCGGCGTCGAGCTGTACAGCGCCCACCACCAGCTGAGCGCCGGTTACGGCGATTGGCGCGAGGTGGGCGCACGGGGCATCTGTGAAACGGGCGCACACCAAATCGCCGCCGAAGTGGCCACCATGAACCGCTTCAACCAGGACGCCAATTACCTCGGTGTGGGGGACACCGTGGTGCTCGATCCGCTGTGGTACGCCTCACTGGCGGTGGGCGCTGGGGACGGTGCGACCTATTTGCCGCGTTACCGCGCCGATGCTTTTCTGCACCGCAAATTGTTGCCCGCACGCAATCTGGTGGCCAGTCTGGGGATGGGCCATTTCAAATCGCCTGATGGACACCGGGACGACAACATCAGCCTGGGCGGAACGCTGTACCTGGAACAGCCTTGGGTCTTGCAAGGCGAGATGCGGCACACCCACAGCAACCCCGGGCAAGTGGGCACCGCCCAGTATTTCGTGGCCGCCACCTGGGGCCACCACAAACAAACGCTGGTGACGGGCCGCTATGGCTGGGGCGAAGAGGGTTACCAATCGCTGGGCAGCCTCGGGGCCATCGCCCGGTTTTCCAGCCACCAGAGCACACTGACGGTGCAGCACTGGATGGGCAGCGACTGGGGCATCAAGGCCAGTGCCGACAACTACAAAAACCCCTACTACCGCCGCGAAGGTCTGGTGCTGTCGGTGTTCAAGGACTGGCCATGAGCGCGCACACCTCCGCCTCGCACACCTCCGCCTCGCACACCTCCGCCTCGCGAACCTTGCGCCGGGCGCGCACAGCCTCAGCCACGCACACAGGTGGCCTGTGGCGCATGGCACTGCAATGGCTGCTCCTGTCCGCATGGCCACTGGCTTTGCTGTGGTCGCTCAAGCCTTGGCTGATGGTTTTTTGGCAAACGGTCTTCAGCCTGTGGTCTCGCCCGCTGGGCTTGTCGCTCACGACCCGTCTGAGTCCAGACGGTCAAAGCATCCAATGGTCGGCCTGGGGTGACGCGGCGTTTGCGCCCTCAAGCCAGCAACTGATCCTGCATGTGATCGGCGTGGCCGCCCTCTGGCTGATCAGCGGTTTCTTCAGCGACCGGTGGACACCGCTGAAAACCACCTTGCGGGCACTGGGCCTGATCCACCTGTCGGCCTGCCTGTTCTTTCTGTGGGCCCCGGCAAGCTTTCCGTACAGCATCAGCAAACACCTGCAGGCGCTGATGGACATGGGCCTGGGCTTCATGTGGGCCATCCCGCCCATGTTGGCCTTGGGCTGGGGGCTGCTGAAGGTGCAGCTCTCCCAAAAGCTGCTCGTGCCCTGCGTGGTGCTGGCCTACTTCGCCGTGATGCTGCCGCACCAATGGCTGTTGCACGCCTGGTTGCTGGAGCACTTGTCGATCCTGTTCATGCCGGTGCTGTTTCTGTGCATGGGCACCTTGCTGGACCTGTGGATCATCGTGGCCATTTACGCCTGGCTGGCCAGCACGGTGCCTGTCCCTCCCCGTTCCATGCGGAGGGCCTGAGCCATGTTGAATCGCCTGATGTCTCGCCACGGTTGGCGCTGGCTTGCTGGCTTGGCCCTGCTGGCCGGTCTGTTGTTCTGGGGCGTGCGGGCATTCCAGTGGCTCAGTCCCGCCCCCGCACGCAGCCATGGCATCGTGCTGCTGATTCCCGATGCCCGGGCACAGGACCTGCCCATCACACGCGCCTGGCTGGCGGCGGCGCAAGAAGAAGGCCTGGACGTCACGCCCATGCTGGCCGACGATTTCATCCGGGCCCAGGCCAACCGCACGCCGATGGCGGGTGTGCTCCTGCCGGACTCGGTGCACCGACGCGCGTCCGACCTGCTGGTCAACACCTTGTCGCAGTACGTGGCCGAGGGCGGGCCCTTGATGGTGAGCTTCGATGCCGCCTTGTTCCAGCAACAGCAAGACAGCTACGCCGACACGGCCTCGCGGCTGTCGCCGCTGGTGGGCTTGCGCTATGGCCTGTATGCACAGTGGCAAGACCAGACCATCGCCCACAGCCCGGTGCAGGCCAGCCGCGAGGCCGAAAAATTGCTGCACATCCAGCCAGGCAAGCTCGACTTTGGCGAGGACGCCGCACAGGACTGGGGCGAGTTGACGACCTACGCTTACCCGCACCTGGTCTACAGCCACTACCGGACCGAAGCGCTGTCCCCGGTGCAGACCCTGCTGCGCGCCAACGATGGCGAACCGGTGGTCAGCACCCACCGCCACGGCCGAGGTCAGGTGCTGTTTGCCAACTTGCCACTGGGCTACCTCAAGACCCGCACCGACAGTTACCTGCTGCACCGCTTGCTGGTGTTTTTTGCGCAAGACATGGTGGGCCAGCCCCGCCTGTCGGCCACGCCGCAAGCGCAAGGCGGGGTGGTGCTCAACCTGCATGTGGACTCCAATGCGTCCCAGGGGCCGCTGCAGGCGCTGGAGACATCCGGCTGGTTTGACGATGGTCCCTTTTCCATCCATGTGACCGCCGGCCCCGATGCGTTTCGGCTGGGCGATGGCCTGGGTCTGAACCTGCCGCACAACCCCTGGATGCAGGCCTTCTTGAAACGCCAGCACGACAAGGGCCATGAGATCGGCAACCACGGCGGTTGGATCCACAATGTGTACGGTGACCTAGCCAACGAAGGCAATGCACCTGCGTTTGAACCCTACCTCGCGCAAAACAACGCCAGCGTGAGCGCGGCCATTGGCGCAGGCGTCAAGGCCTATTCGGCCCCCATGGGCAACCAACCCACGTGGGCCACCGCCTGGCTCGTCCAGCAAGGCTTCAAGGGCTATTACGCCGCCTCGGACAGCGGCTTGGGCCCGACACGCTCGTTCATCCACGAGCGGCCTGCCCCGGTTTCCGGTCTGTGGACATTTCCGATCTCCAACTTCCAGCGCATTGCCACCTTCGACGAACTCGAAGAACACGGCATGGCAGAGACCCATATCTCCGACTTCCTGGGCCAGCTGCTCAGGCATGTGAGCGAGCAGCACATCGCCCGCCTGTTTTATTTTCACCCGTCGGCCACCACACACTTTCAGAGCACGCTGCGGGCCATCCAGCGCCAGGTGCAAGGGCTCAAGGCGAACGCACAGTTTCGCTGGTACAGCATGGCCGAGCTGTCGGATTTCATGAACCGGCGACAAGGCGTGCAATGGCACATCCACAGCCTGAAGGCCCCAGGCCAGTTCGAGATGGCGGTGAGCAGCGCTTCATCGCTGCAAGACATGACCTGGGTCTTTCCGGCCCACAGCGCCCAGGACATCCAGATCACCGAAGGCCAGGGAACGCTGCGCCCAAGCGGTCAGGAATGGCTGCTGGTGGCCGGTGACAGCCAAGTGCTCAAGGTGCAGTGGCGCCGACAACCGTGACCCCCGACAGGAGCCCTATATGACCGACACACACCCCAATCAGGACGCCAGCGTGGCCACGCATGCTGTGGAAAGAGACTTTCGCATCGTCAGCGCACACCTGAAAAAAGCCCACCAATCGAACGAACTGGCCACCCGCCTGCAACAAAAAGGCTTTGTCCAGGACGCCCAACAACAAAGCCAATTGACCAAGGTGTTCATCAGCAACGCCCTGCACCATGTGAGCTTGCGCTGCAAAGGCAAGGACGTTTGAAGCCTGCTCACAGTCATCGATCTGATGTGCTTGTGGTGACGGGTGTGCGGCTTATTCAGCCGCTCAGAAATGATCTCGCTCAATCAAGCGAACCGTTCTTTGAACGAAACCGCGAATACACCTCTTTCGAAATCCAGTCCGTCACCAGGTTCTGGAAGCTCTTCTCGTTCATGAACCGCGCAAAGATATCTTCGTTTTGCTCCATGCGCTCAATGAACAAGGTTTGCAGCAGGCTTGAAAAAAGCAGCGAGAACTTTTCTTCTGGATTGGCTGCAGCGGCTTCGCCCAAAGACGCGTCGCCAATCGCTGCTTCGATGATCTGGTCAAAAAACAACTGATCTGCGTCGGTGAAGTCGGTGCCAAAACGATCATTCAGCGAGTCGATCAAGCGCGACAAAGGCGTTTCTTCCTCGCGCTGCAAACCTGAACCCACATCGCGCGGACCATCCAGTGGGTTGCCTTTGCCATCGCGCAGGCTGATGGAACCCTCACTGATTTTTTGCAGTCGGTAGTACTCCAGCCGAACTTCATCATCAAAGTCATAGCGTGGGCCGCTCTCGCGTCGAGGCAGCTTGGTGGATAGAAAACGAAGGTAGGTGTAGAGCCGCTCCAAATCAGAGTCTTGATACGGTATGACTTGCGACAAAAATGCGTACAAATTGCGAAAAGCCTGCAGCTTGCCACGCCAAAGCTCTGCCGCCTCTTCTTCTGTTCGCTGCAGATCGCGGAAACGATCAACAGCCATGTCCAGCGCCGCATTCATAGCTTGGTGGTCTGCGGGGCTCTGTCGTTGGCGGGGTTTGAAGTACACCGCAATAAAACGCTCAACCTCGTCGTGTGTGTAAATGCCACTTGCGTCAAGTTCTGCCTTAATGGAGTACATCTGATTCGGGTCAGCCTCTTCGCCCATTTCTGCGCCGTCAAAATAGTCTTTGAATGCTTGGCGAATTTCCTCCCGGTCATTCACAAAATCCAACACGAAAGTGTCTTCCTTCAAAGGGTGCATGCGGTTCAAGCGCGACAGTGTTTGCACCGCTTGTATGCCCGCCAGTCGCTTGTCCACATACATGGTGTGCAACAGCGGCTGGTCAAAACCTGTCTGGTACTTCTCGGCTACCAGTAACACTTGGTAGTCTGGCCCGCCAAACGCTTCTGGTAATTCGGTTTCCTTCATACCGCCGTTCATGGCGGACTCGGTATAAAGCTTGTCGGGCACCAATTCGTCTTGCACCTGGCCAGAAAAAGCCACCAGCGTCTTGATCCAGCCATACCCCTTTTCTCGGATGTAGGCATCAAACGCCAGCTTGTAGCGAACAGCCTCTAGGCGTGAGCCTGTCACCACCATCGCCTTGGCTTTGCCGCCCAGTTTGTGATGAGTCACAGCGTTGAAGTGCTCCACCATCACCTCTGTCTTTTGGGCAATGTTGTACGGGTGCAGTCGCATGAAGCGCGCCAGCGCCTTGGCCGCTTGTTTGCGCTCGACGTTGGGGTCGGTCTCGCTGGCGTGCACCAATTTGTAATAAGTGGCGTAGGTGGTGTAGTGAGCCAACACATCCATGATGAAGCCCTCTTCAATGGCTTGCCGCATGGTGTAGCGGTGAAATGCGTGCCCCGTGCCGCTGGCTGTGCCATCGGCCCCGCGACCAAACACAGCCAGTGTTTTGTGCTTTGGCGTGGCGGTGAACGCGTAAAAGCTGATGTTGGCCTGCCGCCCACGCTTGGCCATGCTGCGGTACAGCTCGTCTAGATCCTTGGTGCCCTCTTCTGCGGCGTAGCGAGCAGCCTCTTCACGCAAAACATTCCCACCCAAAACTTCTTTCAGGTCTGTTGCTGTTTCGCCCGACTGCGAACTGTGCGCCTCGTCAATGATGACGGCGCAGCGCCGCGTGGGCAGCACGCCCTCGCCACCTTCACCCCGCTCTTCGGCCATCTTGAGTAACTGGCGTGTGACGAAAGGGAACTTTTGCAGCGTAGAAATGATGATGGGCACGCCTGTTGTCAGCGCCTCGGCCAGCTGGCGTGAATCCTCGTCAATTTTTTGCACCACGCCTTGGCGGTGCTCAAACTGATAGATCGTGTCTTGCAGCTGCTTATCCAGCACGCGGCGGTCGGTGATGACGATCACCGAATCAAACACCTTGTGGTCTGACGCATCGTGCAGCGACGCCAAGCGATGCGCCAACCAGCCGATGGTGTTGCTCTTGCCACTGCCAGCCGAATGCTCGACCAAGTAGTTATGGCCTGGGCCTTCTTGCTTGGCTGCGGCCTCCAACGCACGCACCGCTTGCAGCTGGTGGTAGCGCGGAAAAATCATGGTCTCTTTGCGGATCTTGCGGCCGTCTTCTGTGCGACGCTCTTCCTCTTGCAAATGCATAAAGCGGGCGAGGATGTCCAGCAAGCTGTCGCGCTGCCAAACCTCTTCCCACAAATAGGCTGTGCGGTAGGCTCGGCCATGCGGGTCGGGCGGGTTGCCTGCACCACCATCGTGCCCTTGGTTAAACGGCAAAAAGTGCGTGGCGCTGCCCGCCAACCGCGTGGTCATGAACACCTCTTCGGTGTCTACTGCAAAGTGCACCAGCGCTCGGCGCTTGAACTCAAACAGCGGCTCGCGGTGGTCGCGATCTTGCTGATACTGCGCAATGGCGTGGCGCACCGTCTGCCCAGTCATGGCGTTTTTCAGCTCAGCGGTGACGACAGGGATGCCGTTGACCGATAAAACCAAATCCAACTCATTGGTGTTGCGTTGGCTGTAACGCAGCTGACGTGTCACGCCCATGCGGTTAGCTGCGTACTGAGCAGCCAGCTCGGGGTTCATGCCGTGCGCAGGCTTGAAGAACGCCACGCGCAGTGTGCGGCCATGGCACTTGAAACCATTGCGCAGCACAGCCAGTGTGCCGTGGTGGTCTAACCAGTGCGTGAGGTCTTTGAGAATCTGGGTTTCGGTTTGGGCACCGTTCAAAGATTCCAAACGCGCCCATTCTTTGGGTTGGGTAGCGCGAATGAAGGTGAGAGCTTCTTGTGGAAAAAAGTTATTGGACAGGTCATAGATGGACTTGTCTAAGGGCAAGTATCCGTTGGCGAGTAGCGTGGCCTCGATGGTGGATTCGAAGGATGTTTCGTCGTGGCGGCTCAAAGTTTGCCCCCATTTGCCAGGTTGTCAGGGTTCGGTGCCGGCTGGATTGGAAGTCCAGATGTCGGGTCGAAGCAACCACTGCCTCGCGTGCCTGGAAAGGCGTTGATTAAACGCAGCCGCATGTCGGTGTCTGATGCAAAAACAATCATCCAAATACTGAAGAAGCCTTCTGCCACGGCAGTTCGAACAGCTCCTCGCCGCACAGCTTCGTTGCCGGGGTTGTCGTCCACATCTTGCTTCGTATCTAGGGCGATACCCCAAAGGTCCATTCGCTGCGAAACACGATCCAGCGCTACCTGCTTGCCGTTCTCGTCCAGTACTTCCGAAATCGGCTTATCAAGACCAACCAACTGCAGCAAACTGTCTGCCTTTGGTCGGCAGATGGCGGGGACTGACATAGCAACATTTATTTGCCCATCGGCAAGATAGTCGTATGCCATCGCCGTGTTGTCTCTATCGGGCAGAAGAGCCTCAGACAACACAACGTCCTTATTCTTCTTTGTCGAGTTGCAGTTAACACACCCAAGTAGAAAGTTGTCCCAGCGCCCCGCCAGTGGCTCATAGGCCTTCAAGCCCTTCGGCTGGATGTGCTCGACGGCTAGATTGGTTTGGACGCGGCGTTCGCAGTAGCTGCAATATCGACCTAGTCTCGAAACTAGAAAGGGCTTCGCATCCTCATAGTTGGCGAAGTCAGTTGCTTGGGGCGAGTCTCCGCGCTGTATCGGCCGCATCTTTCATTCTCCCAGCTTGGCTGCGCGCTTCAACTCAAGGAACGCTTGATAAGCTGGGTTGTGCGCGTAGGGCCCGATGGCGTCGGCCAATCGCGTCTTGTAGGCATCCAGCTTGTCGCGTGGAGCCATTGCGGCGGCTTCCAATATTTCTAGATAGTTGCGAGCAACTACACGCATGTCCTCGTAATCCTTACCCACTTCGGTGTTCTCAACTCCCATAAGGCCGCGCGCGATTTCATCCACGGGCATGTGACCAACGTCAGCGGTGGGCTGTCCGTCAAGCACGATCAGTTCCTCACCGCTGCGCAGTGACTGAATCAAAAACGGCGAATGGGTAGTGCAGATGAACTGCAGCATCGGGAATGTGCGCCGCAAATCACCGATGACGCGTCGCTGCCATTTGGGGTGCAGGTGCAGATCCAACTCATCAATCAGAACAACCCCCGGTGTCAACTCCAGCGCCCGCTCTGCCAATTGCGGGTTGAGCATGGCGGCCTTGATGGCCAGATCAGCGGCGATGGCAACCACGTTACGGTATCCATCACTCAACTCGCTAAAGGTGTGGCGCTCGCCGCTTTGGTACTTCAGCACCAGTGTGCGTAGTTTGGTGCTGTAGCGGGCAGAGGCAATTTCCGGAAGCATGGCCTCGATTGCCCGATATACCAGCCGCAGTGCGGGGGATGAGTCTTCCTCGTCAAGTTCGTTGCGTCGCTCTACACCCATCCAACGAATCAGGTCGTTGGGGTTACAGCGTTTATCAACACTCATCCGGTAGCCGTAAAAAGGCTCGGACAAACGATTAAAGTCATGCAGAAACTTGTCTAACTCGTCCGCATCATCGGCCAGCTCAGCGGGTTGCTTCCCCTTGTGTTTGCTAAGCGCTTTGCCCGATGTGTCACGAACTGATTCCCAAAGACGGCCCGCGCCGAAATAGCGGATCAACGGCAGCACGCATGGCTTTTGATTCATAACGGCGTCTGCCATAGCTTCTGCGTATTTCTTCAGATCAGCGGCATTGTTTCGCGTGGTTCTGCCACCCTGCCCTTCCACTGAACGTTCCCAACGCACAGACACATCGCGCGGGTTCGGTTTGTCAGCGTTAGCGGGTGGGAGGTAAACGATCTCGTCGTCCGATGCAGCCCGCCCAACCCGGGCGATGTGCAACAACCCTGTGGCTGTGACCCGCACAGGGTATTGCGGCAGCTCGCGGTAGCGCTTTTCCACAAACTCCAGCACATGACGCACGTCGCGATCCCAGATGTTGCGTGAGTCATGGCCGCGAAAGCCCAGCAACCACGAACCGATGGCGACAGCCGCCGCTTCGAGAAACGAAGTTTTACCGCTGCCGTTTTCACCAATCACGAGATTGAACTGAGGATGCAAGTTGAATTCGCGGTCCACATAGCCACGGAAGTTCTGTAAACGCAGCGTCTCAAGGCGCATATGAGGTCTCCTCTTTCAACTGGTTATTTTGCATGTTTGCCTTGCCGCTGATGGCCGCTGCAATCAGCGCCGTTCTCCGCTCCTCGAGCAACTCAACAGTGTCTTTGGTCGCACGGCTCAGCGTATCGATGTGCTGAATTTGATGTGCAATTTCTCGAACGATTTGCGCCTGTTCTTCGAGAGGCGGCACAGGCATTGACGCTTCGTACAAACCTTCTGGGTATAAGCGCATTCGAGATGACCAGACCCCTTTGGAATAGCGCGTGATCTCGGTGACGAACATAGGTGTCCGTACAAGGTAGTCGAGGTAGTCGGGGTCAAACGCTTGCGTTGGACGGTAGACGTTGTAGGCGGGGCTCACGATGCCGTCGTGGCGGGCAACGCCCATCGCACCCATCCATGCCCAAAGTGTGTTGATGACCAAATCGCCAGCGCGGCAACGCTTGTAACCTTCGTTGGTCTCAGCCAAGAACATGTTCACATCTTTTTCAGAGCGTTTCGTGACACCAGTGAGGTGCGACACAGTGAGCAGTTCCTCGGAACCATCTTCTGATCTATCGTCGATTTCTTTGAACACCCAGCGAGTGTTTTCTGTTTGCCAATGGGCGGGTATTTGACCCAGCCAATCGATACCTGAGTCGCGCACGGGTACATCCGGATTCAGCCCCCGCTTGACGGCGTTGGCGATGAAGGTGCGGCGCTTTTCGCCCAGCACGTCCAAAAGGTGCTGCTTTGCGTTGATTAATGACTCAATTTGGGTGGTCTGCTCGCGCAAGCGATTAACGACCTCGATCTGAAGCGCCAAAGGTGGAACCGGAATCTCGATGTTGCCAATGTCTGCCCAATCTGCGCGCGGCATCTTTGAACCAAACGTAGTGGTGTCAACTTCGAGGATGAAATCTGGCGACAACAATACTCGGCACAAGTAATCGCTAGTGATACAAGGATTGGGCCTGAGCACCAACGCCTCAGTGGTGCAGGCTCCGGCAAAGGTAGATACCCAGGCCTTGGCTAAATAGGGGCGCAACTTCCCGAACAGAACGTCACCGCTGTCGAACAGATTGACTGTGCTGGTGCCGTCGGCAAACTCCTCATCCACCAAACCCTGCGTGCTCAAGAGCTTGCCCGTTTTAGATTGAATATTTTCAAGACCGACATACGCTGAACCATCTGGTCGGGAATCTGCTCGTGCGCCGACAAGCGTTGCTGCGTACTTGAGCTTCAGCTTGGGCCAAGTCATTGCGTACCCTCCACCGCCCGATAAGCCTGCCCCGGATCATTCGGCTCCTCCGGCCGTGTCATCACCAGTCGGCCATCACGCATCAGCGGGCGCAGGTAGTTTTGCCGCACCACCTCCGGGTTGCGGCGCAATACCAAAGCCAGTTCGTCCACCGGCCAGTCGCGCAGGCTGCACAGTGCCACCACCAAGTCTTGTACTTCTTGGGGTGGGTGCCGCTGGCCAATGGCCCCTAGCCTTGCGGCCAAAGAGCCGGGCAGTTCGTCTAGCAAGGCGGCGCGGGCTGTGTCTTGCGCATTGGTTTGGGGCTTGCTAGTTAACTCACTGGGCTTACTAGATAAGGCGCTGGGGTTACTAGATAAGCCATGGGGGTTGCTAGATAAGGGGCTGCTTGCCCCTTCTGCCAACGCTTGTTGACCCAGGCCGAGGCGTTCGGCAGGCACATAGTAAGTGGCCGAGCCACGGCCTTTTTGCACCAGCAGGCCCGCATCGCGCAGGCGGCGCAAGGCGGCGCTGGCGCTGTGGGTGTCCACCTTGTTGAGGGTGCGGTAGTTGGCGTTGTCAATGGCCCCTGCCTCGCGCACCACCACCAGGGCTTTGGCTTCGTCGGGGCTGAGCTGGGCGTCTTTGAACTGGGCCAACCAAGCCACGTCGTCGGCCCCCAAAAAATGGTGAAAGAAGTAGCGGGCCACAAACTGGTCGTTGCCCCGGTCAGATTCAAACAATGGCGGGGTCAGCCCAGCCTGCTCCATGGTGTCGCGCATCACACGGATGCCGCTGCCTTTGGTTTCGGCAAAGCGAGTTTCGTGCAACACGGCGGCAATGCGCGGGTTACGCGGTTCGCTGCCGGGCTCGCCCAAGTGCTCAGGCGACTTGAGCGAGAAGCCGGGGTTGCGAATTTCCAGCCGGTTGGCATAACGGATGATTTGCACCGGGCTGTGGCTGCGGTAGCTGCGGTGCATGAGGGCGTTGACCAGCGCCTCGCGAATCACGCGCTGAGGGATGACGGGTTTGTCTTGGCGTTGCAGGTCGCCTTCTTTGAGGGCAAAGCCTTTGGGCAAGTCATCCAGCACGGCGGCTTGGGCACGGCGGATCAGCCGAAACAAGGGGTCGCGCAGTTCGATGGTGTCAAAGCGGCGCTCGGGATCTGGCACCCAGTCGCGGCCGGGCACGCGAATGTAGTCCACCCGCGTCATGGGAAAGCACCGACGCAAAGCCTGCGCCGTACCAAAGAGCATGATGCCCGCCACGGTAGGGCGTAAGTTGCCTTGCTCGTCTTTGCTGATGCACCCCAGTGCGCGCAGCAATTCTTCGTCAGTCCAGCGCAGTTCTTCGGCATCGGGGTTGGCGTCGGCTCGGGTTTTGCGGTAATCGGCAAGTGCTTCGGTGGCGATGTCGTCCAGCGTGGCGTCGGGCACCAAGCTGGCATCAAAGCTTTCGCGCTGGCGGCCTTGGTAGAAAACGGCCAAGTCATCGTCGGTACAGTGTTGGTCCACACTGCCCACGCGGCGCAGTGCACCTTTGGGCAGACCTTGGGCTTTGAAAAAAACGGGTTTGTCTTGCGGCTGCGCCTCAGGCACAAAAGCCACCACCACGGCCAGTCCGTTGACTTGCTCGGTACTGATTTCTATGCGCACGGGCAGGTTGAACGTTTCGCGGCATTGGGTGGCCAAGTCGGCGCACAGCTTGTCGGGCTGCGGGACGCCTTCAACTTGGTAGCTTGGGAAAAGTGCCTGGTCTTCGCGCTCCACGCCCAGCAACAACCAGCCGCCGCCCAAGCCGGGCTCGTTGGCAAAGGCGCACACTGTTTCCAACAGCGATTTGCCGGCCTCGCTGGCGCGTTTAGCCTCAATGCGCTCGGTTTCGTCGAGCAGGTTCAGGCTTTGCAGGAGTTCCAGTGCGGTCATTGGGCCTTCGCTTCGGCAGTGACTTCACTCAGCAGTCGCAAAATTTCAGCCTCGGCCTTCTTCAGGTCGGCATCAATGTCGGCCAGTGGGCGCGGCGGTGTGAATTTGTAGAAATGACGGTTGAAGTTGATTTCATAGCCGACCTTGGTTTTGTCGTGGGCTATCCAAGCGTCTGGCACATGAGGGATGACTTCGCGCTGGAAGTATTCGTTCATGTTGACCTTGAGGGGGACGTTTTCAAAGTCACGCAGCGCAGCGTCGGCTTCATACTCAACTTGTTTGCCTGTCTGTTTGAGTATGACGGGCTGGGCGCTTGGGTCGACTTGGGTAAACGCATCACGAAAGGCTTTGGCTTGGGGTGCACGCCATTTGCTTTCACGTTGTTTGAGCACAGTTTGCGCACGCGCCCAGATGCTGTTCCAGTCGAACGACTCATCTCTGCCAATCGCGGCATCAATGGCTTGTAGGTCATCCAGCAAATTGGGGCACGCATCGAGAAAGCGTTCTTTGCCTTGCAGTGTGATTTGAAACTTCAAACGCAATGGGCGCTCAATGGTGAGGCGGTGGTAGCCAAAGTCATCGTTATCAAACACTTTGCAGGTGTCGCTGGGCGTCATAGGCCCGTACTCTTGCACGATGTCTTTGATGTTCTGATCCGAAAACTCGCGACGCTTGTCTCCCAAGCTGCGGCGCAGAGGCTGCCAACGGTCACGTGCATCCACAAGTTGAATCTTGCCCTTGCGTCGTTGCTCTTTGCGGTTGGTCACGATCCAAATGTAGGTGCCAATGCCCGTGTTGTAGAACATCTGCTCGGGCATGGCCACGATGGCTTCAAGCCAGTCGTTTTCAATGACCCATTTGCGAATTTCACTTTCGCCAGAGCCTGCGCCACCCGTGAACAGGGGCGATCCGTTGAACACAATGGCAAGGCGTGAGCCGTCTTTACCTTCGGCGGCATCTACGGGTTCGATCTTGCTGAGCATGTGCTGCAAAAACAGCAGTGCACCGTCATTGACACGCGGCGTGCCTGCGCCAAAGCGGCCATTGAATGCCTGCTTTTCGTGCTCACGAACCACGTCTTTTTGTTGGCGTTTCCAGTCCACGCCAAACGGCGGGTTGGCCAAGAAGTAGTCGAAGCGTTGACCCACAAATTGGTCATCTACCAATGTGTCGCCAAATCGTATGGTTGAGGTCTCTGGGTCTTTGGGGTTGCTGCGCATCAGCAGGTCAGATGCCGCCACCGCGTATGAGCGTTTGTTGAAATCTTGGCCATGCACATACAACCGCGCGCCCATTTGGTGTTCGCGCAGGTAGTTGCGAGCCTCCGAGAGCATGCCCCCCGTTCCACAGGTTGGGTCCAGCAGGGTGCGAACTGTGTTGGGTTTTGTCAGCAGATCGTCGTCGTGCATGAACAACAAGTTCACCATGAGTTGAATCACTTCACGAGGGGTGAAGTGATCACCAGCCGTTTCGTTGGCTTGCTCATTAAATCTGCGAATCAGATCTTCAAACAACAAACCCATGTCGATGTTGTCCACCGATTGGGGATGCAGGTCAACTTCGCAAAATTTACGCACCACGAGGAACAAGATGTTGTGCTCGTGCAACCGCTTGATTTCGTCACTGAAGCTGAAGTAATCAAAAATGCGCTGAACGTTTTCGGAGAAGCCGTTGATGTAGCTTTGTAGATGTAAATGGACGTGATCTGGGTCGCCCAGCAAGCGCTCGAACGTCAGTGGCGAGTGATTGTGAAAGCGCTGGCCTGAAACTTGGTTGAGCACGCCATCTAGCGCTTCACCGTGGTGCTTGCCGCCAAGTTTGGCGAACTTGTCCAGCACAGCCTGTTTTGTGGGTTGCAGCACGCAGTCGAATCGGCGCAAAACCACCAGTGGAAGCATGACTCGTTCGTACTGAGGCGGCCGGTATGGGCCACGCAGCAGGTCGGCGATGCTCCAAATGAAGTTGGACAGTTCGTGGCTTTTGCTCATTTTTTAGTTAATTAATTGAATCTCATTGATCAAAAATGGCAAATCATTTGATTTGTATGGGGACAACGACATCTAGCCCGCTATTGTATGTACCGGGACACGACAGCTACAACCCAAACTGAATTGCAAAACTTGCATCTGTTGAACGAGGGATCAAGGTCAAGAATTAGACCCGTCACGGTAATTTTCGACCTGCAAAGACACTGGCCGTGACAAATACCCAAATGTGAAATAAACCGCCGTACTCACAAGTGCTTGAGCGCTTCGCGCAAAGTCAGCCCGGAAAATTGCACACGGTGCCCGTTCAAGAAGCTGCGCACGCCGTCCGGGTCCCAGCGGGCGAGGTCACGAAACGCCCAGCCAATGGCTTTGCGGATGAAGAATTCTTTTTCGGGGGCCAGCCGCAGTGCATAGGCGTGCAGGCGTGCTAGGTCGGTGTCTTCGCGCCAACCGAGCTGGTGGATCATGGCGCAGCGACGCAGCCAATAATCCGCATCTTGCACCCAGGCGTCCATGAGGGTTTGGGGATCGTCCGCAGACCCACGGGCTGCATGCAAAACATCGCCCACCACCGCGCTCAGGCTGTCCACGGTCTCCCACCACGCGTCTTGTTGCATGAGCGTCTGGATCTGCGGCAAATGCCAAGGCCGCAGGCACTTGGACTGCTGGCGCAGCAAGTCCACCGCCGTGTAGCGAAATTCGCGCTCGGGCAAAGCCCAGAGCAAACGCGCCGTGTCCAGCAGCTCGTCCGCATGGTGCATGCGCGTCAAGCCCAAGGCTTTGACGGCTTGCCTGCGCACTGGAGCGGCCAAGCCCAGAAAACCGAACTGGTCTTTCAGATAGGCGCGCATTTCAAGCGCTTTGACGGGATCGGCCAAAGGCCGCAAGGCGGCCTCGATGGCCGCCACACGCTCAGCAGGTGTCATGTTGCAAGTGTCTTTCATGGGCCGCATTTCATCACGCCGACGCTGGCCTCAAAAAAAACAGGGCCCGAAGGCCCTGAGACACCGACCGTCCAGCCCTTTCAGACCGTGGCAGCCGATGTCGTGTGCGCACCGCCCAAAAACAGGCGCTCCATTTGGGGATCGGCCAGAATTTCGGCGGCTGATTTGTAGAGCACCAAACGGCCCGATTCCAGCGCAATCGCGTTGTCCGAGTACTTGAGCGCACTCTTGACGTTTTGCTCGACCATCAGCACCGTGGTGCCCTGGTCGGCCAGCTTGCGCAGCAGCTTGAACACGTCCTGCACCACCATGGGCGACAGGCCAATCGAAGGCTCGTCGATCAGCAAAACCTTGGGGCGCAGCAGCAAGGCACGACCGATTTCCAGCTGCTTTTGCTCCCCGCCCGACAGGGCCGAGGCACGCGAGTTCATGCGCTCTTTCACCCGTGGGAAGAACTCCAGCACTTCCGGGATGCGCTCGTGCGTGGTCTTCATGCCCAACGTGATGCCGCCCAGCTCCAGGTTTTCATAAACGCTGAGCTGGCCAAACAGGTTGCGGCCTTGCGGTACAAAGGCGATGCCGTCGGCCAACAGCGCTTTTTGCGTGGACCCGGTGATGTCCTTGCCGTTCAATCTGATCTTGCCCTGGCGGGGCTTGAGCAAACCAAACAAGGTTTTGAGCACGGTGGATTTGCCCGCGCCGTTGGGGCCGATCAGCAGCGTGATCGAGCCTTTGGGCACTTTGAAAGACAGGTTGTTCAGGATCATGAAATCCTTGTAGCCCGCGACCACGTCGTCGAATTCGATGCAGGTGTCTGTTGTTGTGCTCATGTCAGTTCCCCAAATAGGCGTCGAGCACCTGCTTGTTGGCGCGGATTTCGTCGGGCGTGCCGATGGCCAGCACCTGGCCCTCGACCATCACCATGATGCGGTGGCACAGGTCCATCACAAAGTCCATGTTGTGTTCGATCACGACAAAGCTGCCTTTGCGTGTTTTGTTGAGTTCCTTGAGCAAGGTGCTGATGCCGCCCACCAATGAAGGGTTCACACCGGCGCAAGGCTCGTCCAGCAAGACCAGATCGGGCTCGCTCATGAAAGCCATGGCGATGTCCACCAGCTTTTGCTGGCCGTAGCTCAGTTCACCGGCTTTTTTGTCGGCCACATGGCGGATGTGGAACTGGTCGATCAGGGCATCGGCTTTCGCACCCAGACCCGAATCGGTGGGCGCAAACATGCGGCTGAACATGGTGCCTTGGTGCTCTTGCGCGGCCACGATCAGGTTGTCGCGCACCGTCATCTTGCCGAACACCTGCAGGGTCTGGAAGGTGCGGCCCACGCCACGGCGGTTGAGCTCCAGCGGGCCCAGTGTCGTGACATCTTGGCCATTGAGTTCGATCTTGCCTTCGTCAGGGGTGATCTGACCCAACATGCTGTTGAACAAGGTGGTCTTGCCCGAGCCGTTGGGGCCGATCACGCCGAAGATTTCGCCGGGGCGCACTTCGAAGGACACCCCACCCACGGCCTGAATGGCACCGTAGGCTTTTTTGATGTTGGTGACTTTGAGGACGGGCTGGGTCATGCTTTCACTCCTTGGCCAGCAGCGGCGCGGGCAGCTGAGGCCTCACGCGATTGGCGACGCGCCTTGATGCGGTCGGGAATGCTCAGCAGGCCATCGGGCAGCCAGATCATGAGCACCACCACAGCGGCACCAAACACAAACAAATACCAGGCTTGCGCAAAGCGCAGCCACTCGGGCAGGACCACGCCCACCGCCGAGCCCAGCACAGGTCCCAGGAAGTAGCCCGGACCACCCACCACCACCATGAGGTACATCATGATGGACGCGCCCACGGTGAACAGGGCCGGGTCAATGAACTGCACTTGCGAGGCATAGAGACCACCGGCCACACCGGCGTACACCGCGCCGATGGCAAAGCTCAGCAAGGTGTAGCTGCGGGTGTCAATGCCCAAGCTCTCGGCGCGGATCGCGTTGTCGCTCAGCGCCGT
>JBEEJQ010000002.1:0-40919 GCA_041169105.1 Pseudomonadota bacterium
CCGCTGAGTCACAGCGTCTGCGGCATACTCGCTGCAGCCCATGAACACCCTGCACATTCCCGAGGCCGAAGTTGAACTGACCGCCATTCGCGCCCAAGGCCCGGGCGGGCAAAACGTCAACAAAGTTTCCACCGCCATCCAGCTGCGTTTCGATGTGGCCGGCTCTTCCTTGCCCGAAGCCGTCAAGGCGCGGTGGTTGCAGTCGGGCGACAGCCGCTTGTCGCAAGAGGGCGTGCTCATCATCAAGGCCCAGCGTTACCGCACGCAAGAAGCCAACCGCCAGGATGCCTGGACACGGCTGTACGAGCTGCTCGACCAATTTGCCAAAGCGCCCAAAGCCCGCAAGGCCACCAAGCCCAGCTACGGCTCGGTGCAGCGGCGCTTGCAGGGCAAAGCCATCCAGTCCAAGTTGAAGGCTTCACGCCGCGCGTCAGATTAACGTGAGCCCCGCAGGTCAGAGCTTCAGCTCCAACAATGGTGCTTGGACCCAGACCCATGTCGGGGCTGAAGCCGCCGACCTACAAATTCAAGCAATGCCATCCGTAGGTCGGAGCTTCAGCTCCGACAGTGGTGGTTGGACTCAGGCCCATGTCGGGGCTGCAGCCGCCGACCAGCCGATCACCTGTCAGCAGGTGTGTGAGACGGCGTTCAGTGCCGTTTTCAGCACCTGCGCCAATGCATCTGGCGCATCGGCCGCGATCACATGGCGGCTGTCCATGCTGCGCAGCCAGGTGATCTGGCGTTTGGCCAGTTGGCGGGTGGCAAAGATGCCGCGTTCTGTGATGTCTTGTTCGCTCCAGCCTTCGTCCAGCCCTTGCCAGGCCTGGCGGTAGCCCACGCAGCGCATCGAGGGCAGGTCGGGGTTCAAGTCGCCCCGCGCACGCAGCTGGCGCACCTCATGGATGAAGCCTTGCGCCATCATCAGCTCAAAGCGCTGGGCAATGCGCAGGTGTAACCAAGTCCGGTCCTGCGGCTCCAGGCTTAAGACCGGGATGTGCCAGTTGGGTGCTGTGGCTTTGGCGCTTTGGTGGAAGGACGACAAGGTCTGGCCTGTCGCAGTCCACACCTCCAGGGCGCGGCCCACACGCTGGCTGTCGCCGGGGGCCAGGCGGGCGGCGGTCACCGGGTCCACCTGCATCAGCTCGGCGTGCAGGGCGGGCCAGCCCACTTGTTCGGCGCGGGCCTGAATGGCTTCGCGCACCTGCGGGTCGGCGGCGGGGATGTCGTTCAGGCCTTCCAGCAGGGCCTTGAGGTAAAGCATGGTGCCGCCCACCAGCAGCGGCATGCGGCCCCGGGCTTGGATCTCACCGATGAGCCGAGTCGCATCTCGCGCAAATTCGGCGGCGCTGTAGCTTTGCAAGGGGTCGATCGTGTCGATCAGGTGGTGTGGCACGGCGGCCAGTTCTTCCCGGCTGGGTTTGGCTGTGCCAATGTCCATGCCCCGGTACACCAGGGCCGAGTCCACGCTGATGATCTCGGCGCCGCCTTGCGATTGCAGGGCTTGCGCCAAAGCCAGTGCCGCAGCGGTTTTGCCGCTGGCCGTCGGCCCGACGATGGCGATGGCGTCCAGTTGTTGTTTCATGCCGCTTTCCATTCCACCGGCTTGCCATGGCGTTGAACAGCGGTCCAGGCCACCGTGGCGATCACTGCGCTCCACAGCAGCATGCCGTGGGCCAGGGCCAAGAGCGGCACATCCATGTTGCGCCCCAGCCAGCCGCCCATGAAAAAGGCACCGAGCATCATCAAGAATCCGTTGAGCGCCGAAGCCGTGCCCGCCTTGAGCGGGAAGGGTGCGACCGCGGCGCTTTGGCCGCAAGGCTGGTGCACGCCGTGACCCAGCATGAACAGGTACACCGGCAGCATCACGGCCCAGGCACCGTACCAAGCTTGTCCAGCGCCCGCATGCGCCAGCACGGTGAGCAACACACCGCCACTGATCGACAAGAAACCGGCCACGCCCACGGTGCGGTGGATGCTGGTGCGGCGCAGCATCCAGCGGCCCCAGAAGGTGCCCACGATGTAGGCCAAGGACATGGTGAACATCAGCAAGCCGTAGATGGTCTTGCTGTAGCCCAGTTGTTGTGTGAACACAAATGACGAGGTGGCCAAAAAGGTGAACAGGCCCAAGTAGGACGCTGAGGACAAGGCGCACCAGGTGAGGAAGACAGGGTGGCGGATGATGTCCAGATTGGAGCGCCACAGTGAATCCCAGCGCAGCGCATCCATGCGGCGCTGGGGCAGTGTTTCGCGGTAGCCCCACAGCAGCAGGCCCAGCGTGAGCAAACCAAACAAGGTGACCGACAAGAGCGTATAGCGCCAGCCGATCCAGTCGCTGAGCAAGCCGCCCACCGGGGCGCAGGTGCAGGCGATCAGGCCCAGACCCGACAGGGCTTGTGACATGACCTGTGCGCCTTCGTGGGGGGGGTACAGGTCGCGCACGATGGCGCGTGCCGCCATGACCGCCGCGCCCATGGCGATGCCCTGCACGGCACGGGCGGCAATCAACCAGCCGATGCCCGGTGCCGCCACGCAGGCCAGCGATGCGATCACGTAAGCGCCCATGCCCCAGAGCAAGATGGGCCGACGACCAAAGCGGTCCGACAGCGGCCCCCAGACCAGTTGAGAAATGCCAAAGGCCAGCAAGAGCGCAGTCAAGGTCAGCTGGATTTCGCCCATGCTGGCGTTCAGGCTGGCGCGGATGGCGGGCAGGGCAGGCAAGTACAGGTCGGTGGTGACGGCCTGCAGACCGAGCAGCAAGGCCAGCAGCACAACCACAAGGTGCTTGGGCATCAACGGCCCCGCAAGAACAAGGCGTCCAGATCGCGCATGCTCATTTGCCGCCAGGTGGGGCGGCCGTGGTTGCACTGGTCCGAGCGCTCGGTCTCTTCCATCTGGCGCAGCAAGGCGTTCATCTCGTCGAGCGTGAGGCGGCGGTTGGCGCGCACCGCACCCTGGCAGGCCATGGTGGCCAGGATCTCGTTTTGGGCGCGCTGGACCACGGTGCTGGCGTCGTGTTGCGCCAGCTCGGCCAGCACGCTGCGGGCCAGCTCGACCGCGTCCCCTTGCGCCAAGTTGGTGGGCACGGCGCGCACAGCCAGGGTCTTGGCCGACAGGGGCGAGATTTCCAGACCCAATTGTTCGAGCGCTTCGGCGCAGGCTTCGGCGGTGGCCACCTCGGTCGGGTTGGCGGCGAAGGTGGCCGGGATCAGCAGCGGCTGGCTGGCGATGCGCGGGCCGTCTTCGCCTTGGGTATTGAGTTGGTTTTTCAGGCGCTCGTACACGATGCGCTCGTGCGCGGCGTGCATGTCCACGACCACCAGGCCTTGCTTGTTTTCAGCGAGGATGTAGACGCCGTGCAACTGCGCCACGGCGCGGCCTAAGGGCCAATCGCCCTCAGGCAGGGCTTGCGCCGCTTCGGTGTTCGGTGCGGGCAGGGCAGATGCTGCGGTGTTGGGGCTCAACGATGGCACGGGTGCGGACCAGCGCGGTGCATCCGTGTCGTGTGCTTCTTGTCCTGGCTCGGGCGGGTTCCACAGCGCCTTGAGGTCGGCCATGGCTTGCTCGCCGTCCACGCGGGGGCGCACAAAGTCGGCCGGCTTGTAGCTGGGCGCAGAAAAGGTCGATGGCCCGGGGCGCTCAAACGCCATGCCGCTTTGCTGCCAGCTGGCCGACTCGGGCAGGGCTTTGGGGGGGGGCGCACTCAGGTCGAAATCAGCTTTGGCCTCTGTGGCTGAATCGCTCAGGTTTTGCGAACGCGGCGCGGCCA
Source organism: Pseudomonadota bacterium (assembly GCA_041169105.1). GTDB lineage: Bacteria > Pseudomonadota > Gammaproteobacteria > Burkholderiales > Burkholderiaceae_C > Limnohabitans_A. Next base: position 3,767 of record JBEEJQ010000002.1, read on the forward strand.
GGGCGTTTTCAATCGCGTGTCGCACTGCCTGGTGCACGGCGCGGCTGTCCCTGAATCGCACTTCGATCTTGGTCGGGTGCACGTTCACGTCCACCAAGGTGGGGTCAATCTGCATGAACAGGGCATAGGCTGGCTGCTTGTGGCCGTGCAACACGTCTTCGTAGGCGCTGCGTGCGCCGTGCATGACCACCTTGTCGCGCACAAAACGGCCATTCACATAAGCAAACTGATGGTCCGGGCGTGAGCGAGCGGCATCAGGCAAACCGGCGCGGCCAATCACCTTGAGCGGCCCGGCGTGGTATTCCACCGCGATGGACTGCGCCACGAACTCTTCGCCCAGCACATCGGCCAGGCGCTGCTCCAGGCCTGCCGCGCCAGGGTGCACGCGCCACTGCTCGACCAGCTTGCCCTCGTGCCAGATGGCAAAGCCCACATCGGGGCGGGCCAGGGCGTGGCGGCGCACCGCCTCGATGCAATGCGCCAGCTCGGTGCTGTCGCTTTTCAAAAACTTGCGGCGGGCGGGGGTCGAGAAAAACAGTTCCTTGACCTCGACGGTGGTGCCCACGGCGCGGGCCGCTGGGCGAATCTCGCCCGTGCGCCCATCCAGCGCAAAGGCGGTGGGCTGGCCGTCCATGCGCGAGAGCAAGGTGAGTTCAGACACCGAATTGATGGCCGCTAGCGCCTCACCCCGAAAGCCCATGGTCATCACCGATTCGAGTTCATCGAGGTTGCCGATCTTGCTGGTGGCGTGGCGTTTGAGGGCGGTGGCCAGCTCGTCCGGGGCAATGCCGCCGCCGTCGTCCTCGACCGAGATCAGCCGGGTGCCGCCGCCCATCAGGCGCAGCGTGATGCTTTGCGCGCCCGCGTCCATGGCGTTGTCCACCAGCTCGCGCACCACTGAAGCGGGGCGTTCGACCACCTCGCCAGCGGCGATTTGGCTGATCAGTTCATCGGGGAGTTCGCGGATGGGGCGGCGCGCGGAAGCCGGGGTTTGTTCAAAGCTCACCGCTTGATTTTAGGGCTTGGGCGGGGCCTGCGTCTGCCAAGGGGCAGGGGATAATCAGCGCATGGACATCCTCTTGCAACTCCTCGATTTCATCCTCCACGTGGACCGCTACCTGGAGGCCTTTGTGGGCCAGCACGGTGCTTGGGTTTACGCGCTCTTGTTCTTGATCATTTTTGTGGAGACGGGCTTGGTCATCATGCCGTTCTTGCCGGGTGATTCGCTGCTGTTCATTGTTGGCGCACTGTGCGGTGCCGATTTGCTGAACTTGCCCTTGACGATGGCCCTGTTGTTGGCCGCAGCCATTTTGGGCGACCAGACCAACTACAGCATCGGTCGCTACTTTGGCCCCAAAGTTTTCAAATGGGAGAATTCCCGCTTTTTCAACCGCCAGGCCTTCATGCAGGCCAAGGCCTTCTATGAAAAATACGGCGGCATCACCATCATCCTGGCGCGCTTCATGCCTTTCATCCGCACCTTTGTGCCCTTTGTGGCGGGCGTGGCCGAGATGACCCGTCACAAGTTCACGATGTTCAACGTGGTGGGCGGTGTGATCTGGGTCGTGGGCCTGACCCTGGCCGGTTACCTGTTTGGCAACTTGCCTTTTGTGCAGACGCACTTGAGCAAGATCATCTGGGCTTTGATTTTTGTGCCGGGTTTGATCGCGGTCATTGGCGCTTGGCGGGCGCGCAAATAATGGACTTCTGCCGCAGCTCAGTGGCTTTCCGTTCCGACGGTATCGGCTTCGGCGCGGGCTCTTGTCGGGGCTGAAGCCGCCGACCTACAAACATCCGCCGCGTAGGTCGGAGCTTCAGCTCCGACATGGGCCATCAAAACGACCGGATACATCCCCCGTGGGTCGGAATTTCCCGTAGGTCGGAGCTTTAGCTCCGACATGGGGCATTTAAAACGCTTGAACTTCAGCCAGCGTAGGTGGCTGGCAGCCTTGACGCGTGCAGTTGATGGCCGCCGCTTTCATGGACAGGGCCAGCGTGTCAGTCACGCGTGCTGCGGCATCGGCAGGCTGCAAGGCCCAGTCGGCCAGGGTGTTGCCCCAGAAGGTGTCGCCAGCGCCCACGGTGTCGGCCACGGTGATGCGGGGCACGGGCAGGCTGTGGTGTTGGCCATTGATGTCGAGGTATGCGCCGTCACCCCCAAAGGTCAGAGCGATGCGGCTGAGGGCTCCGGGGGCGGCACTGGCACGCAGTTCGCGCACAAGGCGGGCAGATTCACCCATGGCCACGCCTTCAAAACCCAGTGTTTCCAGGTCTTCATCGCTGGCCTTGACCCAGTCGGCCAGCACCATGACCGAGCGCACTGCCGCCACATAAGCGGCCAGGTCGTCGGCCAGTTTGGGGCGCAGGTTGATGTCCACGCTCACCGTCCAGCCTAGGGCTTTGGCACCTTGCACGATGGCCAGTACTTTCTCGTGCTCGGGCGGCACCAAGGCCAGTGAGCCGGTGTGGAGGATGCCGGGCGATGCTGCTTTCAGAGCGGTCAGAACACTCTCCACGCTGTAGTCGCGGTCGGCGATGCCTTCGCGGTAAAAGCCGTAGCTGGGCTGGCCGTCTTTGAGCTGGATCACCGCCAGCGAGGTGGGCAGGCGTGAAGACTGCTCAGTCACGGCAACGCCGTCGGTGAGCAGTTGGGCCTTGAGTTGGATTCCGAAGTTGTCGCTCGACAAAGGGTTGAGGTAGCGCACCGTTGCGCCGCGCAAAGCCGCAGCGCGGGCTAGGTTGTAAGGGCTGCCGCCCATCAGGGGGCGCAATTGGCCGTCGGGCTGCGCGATGCAGTCCATCAGGGCTTCGCCCAGCACAAAAATCGAAGTCGTCATGGTCAAAAGCAGGAGAGGGGGTTTACTTCTTGAGCAGGTGTTTGCGGCGCACCACGTCGATCCATACGGCCACGATCACGACTGCGCCGATGGCCATCATTTGTTTGAATTGCGAGACTTCCATCAGGTTCATGCCGTTGCGGATCATGGTGATCAGCACCGCGCCCAGCAAGCTGCCCCAGATGCTGCCGCGTCCGCCAAAGAGCGATGTGCCGCCCAAAATCACGGCCGCGATCGCGTCCAGCTCGAACATTTGCGCCATCTTGCCGCTGGATGAATCCATGCGGGCCATCAGCACGATGGCCCCCAATGCGCAGCTCAGGCCCGAGACCACATACACGCCCAGCTTGTACCAGCGGATGTTGATGCCCACTTGGCGGGCACCCATTTCGTTGGAGCCCATGGCGTAGACATAGCGGCCGATCTTGGTGCTCGACAAAATGAAGGCCATCACGACAAAGAAAATGCCGGTGATCAGCGTGGGCATGGGGATGCCGAACACATCGCCATAGCCCAGGAAGGGGAAGGGCTCGGGCAAGCCCGCGTTGTCAAAGCCGCCGGTCAAATCAAAAGCCAGGCCGCGCCACAGCGTCAAACCGCCCAGCGTGACGATGAAGGCCGGAATGCCCACAAAAGCCACCAAGTAGCCGTTGAACAGGCCCACCGCAGCGCCAATCGCCAGCGCCACCACCATGGCCAGATAAGGGTCGACACCGATCTTGATCATCAAGTGACCGGACACGGCACCGGCCAACGCGGTGAGTGCACCCACGGCCAGGTCCACACCACCGGTGAGGATCACAAAGGTTTGTCCACCCGCGAGCAAGGCGATCACCGAGGCCTGCACCAGGATGTTGGACAGGTTGCCGGTGGTCAAAAAGTAAGGCGAGGCGAAGGTGAGCAATACGCCCAGAACGATGACCGCTACCAGGGCGCCGTACCACTCTTGTCGGGTGATGGATTTCATAAATTTCTCGATCAATCTGAAGACCATTTGTGGTGGTCTGTCGCCTGCTCAAGCAGGCTGGGGAAGGGCGATGGGGTTCATCGCGAAAGCGCGGCACCCGGATGGACTGCCGCGCTGAAAACTCAAGTAGCAGGGTTTGCCAGGCAAACCCTGCGCTTCATCACTTGGCTTTGACCTTCATGAACTGGCCCACGCCGGAGTCGGCGGCGAACTTGTCCACGTTGGCAGGCAGCACCAGGAAGGAGCCGGTGTCGATGCGGGCTTCAACTTTCTTGCCCTGGGCAGCGGCCACAGCGGTTTCCACGCCCACTTGGCCAATCTTGGCCAGCATCTGCGCGGCGTTGGCTTGTTGCCAGCCTTGCTTCATCATGTCCAGGCCACCGGGGGAGCCGTCAAAGCCAGCGATCTTGACGTCGCCAGGCTTCTTGCCTGCAGCCATCAAGGCGGCCTTGGCTCCCAGAGCACCGCCGTCCCAGGCGCAGGCGATCACCTTCACACCGGGGTTGGCACGCAGAGCGGCCTCTACGCCGTTTTGGGCCATGGTCTGGTCCCAGGTGGTCGGCACTTCCACCACTTTGACATTCTTGCGGCCTGCGTTCAGAGCGTCCACGAAGCCCTTTTTGCGCTCTTGCCCGGTGGACTGGCCTTGGTCGCCGGTCACGTAGATCACGGTGTCGCCGTCCTTGATTTGCTCAGCGGCCCACTTGCCCTGCACGTTGGCGGCTTTGATGTTGTCGGTGGCCACATACGAGGTGATCTTGGCACCGGTGATGCCGGTGTCCACCGCCACCACGGCAATGCCAGCGGCCAGGGCTTTGTTGATGGCGGGGGCGATGCCTGCGGAGTCCACGGGGGCGATGGCGATCGCATTGACCTTGCGGGTGATCATGTCTTCCACGATGGCCAGCTGTTTGGACAGCTCGCCTTTTTCAGCGGCCAGTTCGATGAACTTGACGCCTTTGGCTTGTCCGGCTTTCTTGGCACCGCCGTTGATCAGGGTCCAGCCTTCGTTGGTGTTGCCGTTGGTGATGTAGGCCACGGTCACGTCTGCGGCCATGGCCGAGGTGAACAGGGTGGCCGCAGCTGCAGCGATGGCCAGGCGGCCGAATGTGCGTTTGGTGATCATGGGTTTTATCTCCGTTGTTGAGGGTGTGATCGGCCAGGAACCTCTTTTTTCTGACCGCGAACGGATTGGAATCGAAAAAACGGACTAAGTAAACCTAGTAGTTTTACTAATGCAATAAATCATCAAATCCGCGATGCTTGCGGCCATTCCTTGTGAAAGTGATTGCCATGTCCACATCCCAACCCGTTCTTGAAATCCAGAAACTGACCAAGCATTACGGCGGCGTCAAAGCCTTGACCGATGCGCAATTTCGCCTGCTGCCCGGCGAACACGCCGCCATCGTGGGCGACAACGGTGCAGGCAAAAGTACTTTTGTGCGCCTGATCACCGGGGTGGAGCAGCCCAACACGGGCGACATCCTGCTGGATGGTCAGAAGGTGAGCTTCGATTCGCCTCTGGACGCCCGCGAGCAGGGCATCGAGACCGTGTACCAGACACTGGCACTGGCCGAAGACCTGGATGTGCCGGCCAACATCTTCTTGGGCCGCGAGATCACGCGCCTGAATTTGGGCCCGCTGTCCATCCTGAACCACAAGGCCATGCGCGAAAAGTCGGCCAGCATGCTGGCCACCACCGGTGTGAAGATCCAGGACATGTCCGAAAGCCTGCGCGGCATGTCGGGCGGTCAGCGCCAGTGCGTGGCGATTGCCCGCGCCGCCGGCTTTGCCAAAAAACTCATCATCCTGGACGAGCCCACCGCCGCTTTGGGTGTGCAAGAAACAGCCCGCGTGGAAGAAATCATCAAGGGCCTGAAAACACAGGGCATCCCGCTGATCATCATCAGCCACAACCTGCGCCAGGTGTTCGACCTGGTGGACCGCATCTGGGTCTTCCGCCAAGGCCGCATCATCTGCAGTCGCCTGACCCGCGAGACCAATCCCGAAGAAATCGTGGGCCTGATCACCGGGGCCATCGACCCGGCTAGCCTGCGTTCTGAAGAGGCCGTCACATGCTGAAAGGAATCGACCCGCTGCTCACGCCTGAGCTGCTGATGCACCTGTGCGCCATGGGGCATGGCGAATGGGTGGCGGTTGTGGACGCGAACTTCACTGCTGACTTTTTGAGCCAGGGCAAACCGGTCGTGCGCATTCCCGGTCACAGTCTGGAAAGGGTGAGCCGCGCGGTGCTGTCGGTGTTTCCGCTGGCAGTGGATGTGGCGCAGCCTGCGGCCTTCATGCGCGTGTGCCACAGCGCAGAGGGCCACCGCACAGCGGCCCAGCAGGCGGTGGTCGATCTGGTGGTGGCCGAAGGCTTCAAGGCCGAACAGGTTGAGCCGGTCGAGCGCTACGCCTTTTACGAGAAAATCAAGGGGGCCAGCCTGATCGTGCAAAGCGGCGAGGGCACGGCCTACGGCAACGCCCTGTTTTGTAAGGGCGTGATTCTTCTTTAACTCTTTTTCAACGACTTCAGCTCCAGTTTTGTAGGTCGGCAGCTTTAGCTCCGACAAGTGCCCACGCCGAAGCCTGCAATGTCGGCGCTGAAGCGACCGACCTACGATGTGACTGCGAATGTCTACTGCGAAACCAGCCCACATGAACAGCGCCACCCCGACTTCTGCCATGCGTGGTTCCAACCACGTCGGCATGCGCCAGTTCAATGAGCGCATCGTGCTGCAGGCCATCCGCCACCATGGGGCCATCCCCAAGGCCGATCTGGCGCGGCTGACGCAGCTGTCCACCCAGACGGTGGCCATCATCGTGGGCCGTCTGCTGGACGATGGTTTGCTCCTCAAGCAAGACCGGGTGCGCGGCAAAATCGGCCAGCCTTCTGTTCCCCTGTCGCTCAACCCGCAAGGTGCGTTCAGCGTGGGCATTCAGGTGGGGCGGCGCAATTTGGAATTGCTGGTGGCCGATTTCACCGGCCAGCCGGTGGAGCGCCTCGAAGTGCTCTACGACTACCCCGATCCAGATCACTTGTTCGCTTCCATGGCCGAGGGCCTTCAGACCCTGCAATCCCGCATGGGCGATCTGTGGGCACGCACCGTGGGCGTGGGTCTGACGGCGCCGCTGTCCCTGCACAAATGGGCCGACCTGATGGGCGGCCAGGCTGCACAGGCCTTGGCCCGCTGGGAACACATCGACCTGCCCGCCGAAGTGCAGCGCCTGACCGATTTGCCGGTGGTGTTTGCCAAAGACACCACAGCCGCCTGCGTGGCCGAGTTGCTGCAAGGCCATGGCCGCAGCGTGCGCAGTTTTTTGTATGTGTTTGTCGGCACCTTCATCGGTGGCGGTTTGGTGCTGTCTGGCCACATCATGAATGGCGAGCGCGGCAACGCCGGGGCGATTGGCTCCTTGCCCGTCGGTCTGGCCTCCGCGGGCTCGGGCATGCCACCCCAGCTGCTGCAAAAAGCTTCTGGCTGGCAGTTGGAGCAAGCCTTGCTGGCGGCCGGACACGACCCTTTGTTGATTCACCAAAACGGCATCATGGACGCAGCTTATGCCGAGTTCACCGTCCCCTGGATCGCCCAAGCCAGCCAAGCGCTGGCCATGACCGTGGCCAGTTCTGCTGCCTTGCTCGACTTGGACGCGGTGGTGATGGACGGCTCACTCGGTGCACCCCTCATGACCGCTTTGATGGCCGCCACGCAGGACGCGCTGGCTCAGTACCGCTTTGACGGCATGCACCAGCCCCAGTTGCTGGCGGGCCAAGTGGGGGCCCATGCACGTGCCTTGGGTGGCGCCTTGTTGCCGCTGCACAGCCAGTTCTTCCCGGACAAAGACATCTTTCTCAAGCAGGACGCCGCATGAAGTTCTACCTCGACTCCGCCGACGCCCGCCAATGGGCGCTGCCCGCCGGTTGCCCGCCCGTGCAGGGCGTGACGACCAACCCCACGCTGGTCATGCAAGCGGGTTTGCCAGTCAGCCTGCCCGGCTATCTGAAGCTGGTGACGCAAGCCGGTGAGGCGCGAATCCCTGAGCTGATGCTGCAACTGCCCCGCGCCGATGTGGGCGAGGCCGCGCAATGGCTTGAAGTGCTGTTGCCCGCCGCCGTGCAGGCCCGAGTGCGCCTGACCATCAAACTGCCTTGCCACCCCGACTGGCAGCCTGTGCTGCGCGAGGTGCAGGCCTGGGGCGTGCCCACGCTGCTGACCGGCTTGTCGAACCCCGTGCAACTGCTGTGGGCCAGAGCGCAAGGTGCCAATTACGTCGCGCCCTATGTGGGCCGCTTGCAAGCCGACGGGCGCGATGTCTGGTCTTTGATCGAGGCCTGTGTGGCCGTGCAAGCCGATGGCCTGCAACTGCTGGCCGCCAGCATCAAATCGGCCGATGTGCTCTCGCGCCTGATCGCCTGCGGCGCGCATGCCGTGACCGTGCGCCCTGAGTTTGCAGCCAGTCTGGCCACCGATCCGCTCACGCTGGCGGCGATGGCGCAGTTTGACCGGGATGTGCAGACAAGCCAGAGTGCGGTTGTGTAGGTCGGCACCTTCAGGTCCGACATGTCGGGCTCAGGCCAAGTCGCTTGTCGGGGCTAAAGCCGCCGACCTACGAATTTTGAGAACACTCTCGGCTCAAATAGAACGGTTGCGTGCCAGCGGCGGGTTGCGTGAGAAGTATTGCAAGATGCCGCGCATCAGGGCGTCGGTGAGTTTTTGCTGGTAGCTCTCGCTGCGCAGTTTTTCTTCTTCTTCAGGGTTGCTGATGAAAGCGGTCTCGACCAGCACGCTGGGAATGTCCGGCGCTTTGAGGACCGCAAAACCGGCTTGCTCCACGCGTGGTTTATGCAGGCGACCGACACCGCCAATTTGGCGCAGCAAATGGCTGCCCAGTTGCAGGCTGTCCTTGATTTGGGCGGTGGTGCTCATGTCCAGCAAGGCATGCTGAACCTGCGCATCCTGCGCGCCCAGGTTGAGGCCGCCAATCAGGTCGGCCTTGTTTTCTTTCTGGGCCATCCACCGGGCTGCGCTGCTGGAGGCAGCCCCCTGGCTGAGTGCGAACACGCTGGCCCCGCTGGCCTGGGGCGTGAAAAACGCGTCGGCATGGATGCTCACAAACAGGTCTGCTTGTACCCGGCGGGCCTTTTGTACCCGCACTTGCAGTGGCACAAAAAAGTCGGCATCGCGCGTCAGGTAAGCGCGCATGGGACTGCCGCCCACACTGGAGGCATTGATGCGGTCGCGCAGCAGCTTGGCGATCTTGAGCACCACGTCTTTTTCCTGCGTGCCGCCTGGGCCGATCGCGCCGGGGTCTTCGCCGCCATGTCCGGGGTCGATCGCAATCACGATCAGCCGGTCTGTGGGCGTTGCTGGACGCGGCGGGTGGTCGGGCCTGTCCATCGATGCGGTGGGTGGCGGCTCGAAATCCTGTTTGCGTGTGGACGGCACGGGCAAGGGCGGCTTTTGCCCTTGCTTGGCGATCAGCTCGCCCAAGGGGTCCAAGGCAGATGGCGCAGGCGTTGGCACGTTGCTTGCCGCTGCACCCGTGCGTTCCTGGATCAGCTGTTCCAGCGGATCGACGGCTTGTGTGGGGTACAGATCCAGCACCAGGCGGTGAGCATAAGAGGCCACCGGGGCTAGGGTGAAGACTTGCGGGGCAATGGGGCGCTTGAGGTCAATGACCAGCCGTACCACGTTCGGACTGAACTGACCCACGCGTATGCCCGCGATGTTGGGGTCAGAGGCCAGCACTTTACCCACCAGCTCACGCAGGGCGGGGTTGAGCTCCAGGCCTTCAATGTCCACTGCCAGGCGTGGCGGCGAAGCGATGAAGGTTTGGCGGGTTTTCAGTGGCTGGTCCGATTCGAGCGTGACCCGGCTGTAATCGGCGGCAGGCCAGATGCGCACGGCCATCATGGTCGCGCCGCGCACCATGTGCGAAGCCCCCAGGGTCAGGACCAGGAAACCGGCTTTGACGAGGCGTCGTCGGTCAGCGCGCATGCCCGGCCATCCAGTTGTTCAACCATTGCTGGCCTGCAAGCGTCTGGGCGCTCATGCTGACCTGGCGCTGGTCTTCATCGAGTGCATGCAGCGCGATCACCAGATCGGCGGGCGGCAGTTGCCCGGCCACCTTGTCGGGCCACTCCATGAGCTTGAGGCCGGGGCCGGCAAAGATGTCCCGAAAACCTGCGTCTTCCCATTCCTGCGGGTCGCTGAAGCGGTAAAAATCGAAATGCCAGATCGGCCAGGCGTTGTCGCCCGTGCCTGCCTGATGTGGCTCGACCACGGCGTAGGTCGGGCTTTTGATGCGGCCTTGCACCCCGGCCGCACGCAGCAGGTGGCGCACCAGGGTGGTTTTGCCCGCGCCCAGATTGCCGCGCAACTCGATGCGCGCATCGCGCCCTCCGGGCCAGGTTTGCAGGGCCTGGGCCAGTTGGGCGGCAAAGTTTTGCGTAGCCGATTCGTCCAGCCACAAGCCCGTCCAGGCTTGGCCTTGGACGGGGCTTTCTACAATCGGTGTGTGACTGCTCAACGTACTCAGATCGAACCTCATGAAATGCTGTCCCAGATCCAAATCTGGGCGCGTGAGTTGGGATTGTCCCAAATTGGCGTGACGGGTATCGATTTGTCCTCCGCAGAACCCGGATTAAAGGCCTGGCTCGATGCTGGATTTCACGGCAGCATGGCCTATATGGCGGGGCACGGCATGAAGCGGGCCCGACCGGCCGAGCTGGTGCCAGGCACCGTGAGTGTGATCACGGCCCGCATGGATTATTTGCCCCAAGGCACATCGCCCAGCTGGGTGGCACTAGAAACCGCCCGCAGCCTGGAGCCGGGCGAGGCGGTGGTCTCGGTCTATGCCCGTGGACGGGACTACCACAAGGTCTTGCGCAGCCGTTTGCAAAAACTGCAAGAACGGATTGCCCAGGCCATTGGCCCGTTTGGCCACCGCGTGTTCACCGACTCGGCTCCGGTGCTGGAGGCCGAGCTGGCCACGCGCAGTGGTCTGGGTTGGCGCGGCAAACACACCTTGGTCCTGTCACGCGAGGCCGGCTCGATGTTTTTTCTGGGTGAGTTGTTTGTGGACTTCGCCTTGCCCGAGACACCTGCCGTGAGCGGCCATTGCGGTCAATGCACCGCCTGCATGGACCTGTGCCCCACGCAGGCCATCGTCGGGCCCTACCAGCTGGATGCGCGGCGCTGTATTTCTTATTTGACGATCGAGCATGCGGGGCCCATCGATGAAGCGCTGCGCCCTTTGATCGGTAACCGCATTTATGGCTGCGACGATTGCCAGTTGGTTTGCCCCTGGAACAAGTTTGCACAAGTCAGCGCGGTGCCCGATTGGCAGCCGCGTGAGGGCCTGAGTGCCGGGCGCATCGTTCAGCTCATGGCTTGGAGCGAGTCGGAATTTTTGCGCCGCACCGAAGGCAGCGCCATCCGCCGCATCGGCCACGCCCGCTGGCTGCGCAATCTGGCGCTGGCGGCTGGCAATGCCTTGGCGTCTGATGCCCTGGCGCTTTCAGAGCGGCAAAAACTTCAGCAGGCTTTGAGCACCCTTGTAGCGAATGCGGACCCCGTGGTGCAAGAGCAAGCGGCTTGGTCATTGGCCAAGTTTTAATTTTTGGTAGGTCGGTGGCTTCAGCCCCGACACAGTCGATGGGTTCATCTTTGTTTGTCGGAGCTGAAGCTGCCCATCTACAGATGCCAAGCCGAATCAGCGCAGCACACCCAGCGCGAAAGGCAAGCTCCACATGCCCGACAAGGTGGACAGCGTGACCAGGCCTGCCACATAGGGGCCGTTGTAGCCCATACGTGCCGCCAGCACGTAGCAAGTCGATGCCGTGGGCAAGGCCGAGAACGCCAGCAAAACCGTGGTTTGCATCGGGTCGAGTTGATACAGCCGCGACATGCCCAGGGCGATCAGGGGCAAAAAGAAATGCTTGATGGACAGCACGCTCAGGCCCAGCAACTTACCTTGGGTCAGGGTGCCCAGCTGCATGCCGGCACCGGCGGCCATCAGTCCCAGCGCCAAGGACGAAGCGCCAATGCGGCTGATGCTGGGGTCCAGCCACTGCGGCATGCGAAAGCCCAGCAGGTTGGCCACCAGGCCCGTGCCCGTGGCAATGATCAGCGGGTTGCGCAGCAGCTCGCGCATGAAGCCTTTGTTGGCGTGCCGGGCCATGGGCCACACAGCGCCGATGTTGAAGAGCGGCACGCACAAACCAATCAGCATCGAGATCATCAGCAAACCACCGGGGCCTGCCAAACGATCGGCCAAGGCCAGGGCAATGAAGGAGTTGAAGCGAAAGCCCACCTGCGCACTGGCGGCATGGTCGCGTTTGTCCAGGTGTTTGCCCAGCACGGGCCAGTAGGGAAGGCTGTAAGACAGGGCAATCGCGCACAGGCCGAGACTCAAGCCGGCACCGATCAAGCTGGAGGCGGCGTTGACATCGATCGGGCTTTTCACGATGGAGTGAAACAAGAGCACCGGAAATAGGAAGAAGTACACCAGCGTCTCGACCGACTGCCACACGGGGCGGTTCAGGGCCGTGTAGCGGCAAATCAGGTAGCCGCACAGGATGAGCGAGAAGTCGGGAAAAAGCAGTTGGGCAAAGTTCACAGCTTGAGCATAACCGCGCTTTTCAAGCCATAGCCGTCCAGGTGTCGCATCGGTGCCGGCATGGGTGTTTGCATGGGTTTCCCCTCTGAGATCGGGCCATTGTTTATGCTTATGATCAGCCCATCTGAAGGAGATTTGTCATGATGCGTCGCAACTGGATTTCGTTGGCCACTTTGGCCTTGGTCAGTGGTTCGGTCTTGGCTCAGGCGTACCCCAATCGTGCGGTCAAGCTGCAAGTGCCTTTCGCGCCGGGCGGCACCACCGACATCGTGGCCCGCGTCATTGCGGAGCCTTTGGGCAAAGCGCTGGGTCAAACTGTGTTCGTGGAGAACAAGGCTGGCGGTGGCGGTGTGGTCGGTGCCAATGAAACGGCCAAATCTGCGTCAGATGGCTATTCGCTTGGCATGGCCACGGTCTCCACGACAGCTGCCAACCCGGCCATCAACCCCAAGATTCCCTACAACCCCATCACCGACTTCACCCCCATCATCAACATTGCGGCCACGCCCAATGTGATCGCGGTGCACCCCAGCTTTCCGGCCCATGACTACAAGGCCTTTGTGGCCGAGTTGAAGAAAAACCCAGGCAAGTATTCCTATTCTTCCTCGGGCACGGGCGGCATTGGCCACCTGCAGACCGAGCTGTGGAAGGGCTTGGCCGGCGTGTTCATCACCCACATTCCATACCGGGGGGCAGGTCCTGCGCTCAACGATACGGTGGCCGGTCAGGTGCCGATCATTTTTGACAACATGCCCTCGGCCATGCCCTTCATCCAAACGGGCAAGTTGATCCCCATCGTGGTGGCTGCGCCTCAGCGTTTGCCGCAATTGCCCAATGTGCCCACTTTCAAGGAAGTGGGCCTGGAGCCGGTCAACCGCATGGCTTATTACGGCATCTATGGCCCCAAGAATTTGCCCAAAGAAGTGGTGGACAAAGTCAGCGCTGGCGTGAAAAAAGCCTTGCAAGACCCGGCCGTGGTCAAACGCATCCAGGACACCGGTTCTTTGGTGGTGGGCAATTCACCTGAAGAGTTCGCCGCCCAGATCAAGGCCGAATTCGAGGTCTACAAGAAAGTCGTGGACACCCAAAAGCTCAAGCTGGACTGATGCACCCGGACAGCCAGTCGGCCATCGACCGTTTTGCCGATGCCCTCTGGCTGGAGGATGGTCTGGCTGCCAACACCTTGGCGGCTTACCGTCGTGATCTGGAGCTGTTCGCCACCTGGCTGTTTGTGAATCAACGGCTGGCGCTGGACCAGGCTCAAGAGCACCACTTGCAGGCTTATTTTGCAGACCGCCATGCCCACAGCAAGGCCACTTCAGCCAACCGCAGGCTGACCGTTTTCAAGCGCTACTTTCGCTGGGCGCTGCGTGAGCGCTTCATCACCCAAGACCCCACGCTGCGCATGTTGGCGGCCAAACAGGCTTTGCGTGTGCCCAAGACCTTGGGCGAGGCCCAAGTGGATGCCTTGCTCAGCGCACCCGATGTGGCCATTGATCTGGGCCTGCGCGACCGGGCCATGCTGGAGTTGATGTACGCCAGCGGCCTGCGCGTGAGCGAGCTGGTGCTGCTCAAAACCTTGCATGTGTCTTTGAACGAAGGCGTGCTGCGCATCATGGGCAAGGGCAGCAAAGAGCGCTTGGTGCCTTTTGGTCAGGAAGCACAGCAATGGCTGCAGCGTTACATGGGGCAAGCCCGTCCGGCATTGCTCGGGCAGCGCCAGACCGAAGACCTGTTCATCACCTCCAGCGGCTCCAAACCCGGTACGGCCATGTCGCGCATCATGTTCTGGAATTTGGTCAAGCGCTATGCCATCCAGGCGGGCATCAATTCGCCTCTGTCACCGCACACCTTGCGCCACGCCTTTGCCACGCACTTGCTGAACCATGGCGCCGATTTGCGAGCTGTGCAAATGCTGCTGGGCCATGCCGACATTTCGACTACCACCATCTACACCCATGTGGCGCGGGAGCGTCTCAAAACATTGCATGCGCAACACCACCCGCGTGGGTGATGTTCATTCGCCCACCGGCGCCACCGTCACGGCCACTTCGAGTGTGTGGGCGCCGCCGCCTTGCAGCACACCGCGCAGGGGCGAGACGTCGGCAAAGTCGCGGCCCACGGCCAGGCGCACATAGTCCAGGCCCGGGCTGGCCAGGCCGCAGCGGTTGTTGGTGGGGTCCAGGTCGAGCCAGCCTTGGCAGGCATGGCCGGCCAACTCGGGCACATACACCGAGGCCCAGGCGTGCGAGGCATCGCTGCCCACCAGGCGCGGCTGGCCGGGCGGTGGTTGGGTGAGCAGGTAGCCGCTCACGTAGCGGGCGGGCAGGCCCAGGGATCGCAAACAGGCCAGCAGGATGTGGGCAAAGTCCTGACAGACGCCCCGACGGCTTTCCAGCGCTTCGAGGGCGGGCGTGTTGATGTCGGTGCTTTGCGAGGCGTAGGTGAAGTCGCGGTGCATGCGTGCCGTCAACTCGGTGGCCGCTTGCACCAAGGGGCGGCCGGGGCTGAAGCTGCTTTGCGCATAGGCCAAAAACGCCTCGTGCACAGGCGCATGGTGCGAGCCAAAAACAAAGCCGTTGTTCACGTCTGCCGGGTGGCCGCCCCGGTAGCGGAAATGTTCGCGCACCGACTCCCAACTCTGGGCCGAAGATCCGGGCGCGATGGGTGAGGTGGTGATTTCGCTGTACGCACGCACCAGCAAGCCCTCATGCGGATGGGTTAGGGCCCAATAGGCGCGGTGGTTGCAAAAAGCATCCACGTTGTGTTGCACCGTGGCGGCGGGTTCCACATACAGGCTGTGCTGCAGCACTTGCTGGCAGGGCGTGTTGGCCGGTTGCAAGTGGGCCACATGCTGCGCGGTTTGCACCGCCGGGCTGTAGCTGTAACGGGTTTCGTGGGTGATGGCCAGGTGCATGGGGTCTCAAGCGCCAAAGCTGAAGCGGGCGTCGCCACTGTGGGTGAAGAACAAAGCGCACAACTGGTCTGACACATGCCGTGCCGAGGTCTGGCATTCGGCCAAGGCGGCATGCAAGGGCAGGGGGTGTTCGGCGCTGGGCAAGATGGCGTCGGGTGTGCAGTCCAGGGGCCACAGGGCTTCGGGCGTGAGGTCCACCAAACGCGGCACCACCGCCGCCAGTGGCACGGTGGCCCCATCGGCCAGGCTGCCCATGCGCAGCAGGCGCGAGCGCAAGGTGTGCGCCACCCAGCCCAGGGCTCGCGGGTTGTCGGGGTTGGTCACCAGCAGGTCCATCAGGGCCTGCGGCGTGCGGCTTTGCTGGTACTGCGCATGGAAGCTGATGGTGCTGTCAAACAGGTCCAGCACCGCGTCAAAGCCCGCTTGCTCGCCAATCAGGCCGCCTTGCACCGCGTTGCTCAGGGCGCTCGACAAAAACTCCAGCCGCTCGATGTGGCGGCCAATCGACAACAGGCGCCAGCCGTCGTCGCGGGTCATGCGGTCGGTTTGTGCGCCCGTCAGGGCCGCCAGCATTTGGCTGGTCTCGGCCAGCAGGGCTTGCACTTCCACGGTGTCTTGCGTGTTGTCGCTGGCCACCGAATTGAAAAAACGCGACTCGGCTTGCTCCAGCAGCCGCCAGTGTTCGGGCGACAGACGCTCGCGGACCGACGAGGCGGCCAATCGCACCGAGCGCAAATTGAAGCCCACGCTGGTGGCCAGTTTGTTGTCCCAAAGGCCCGCAATCAAGGAACGCTCGAACACGCGGTGGGCTTGCGCGGCGGCGGGCACGCCAGGGCGCACCAAGCCGTGGCGCGTGGCCATCTGGGTGATGAAGTTCAAAAGCAGCGGCTGGTTCTGGTTTTCGCTGTTCAAAATCTCCAGGCTCAGGCGCACCAGGCGCAGCGTGTTTTCGGTGCGCTCGGTGTAGCGGCCCATCCAGAACAGGTTTTCGGCGGCGCGGCTTGTGACCAGGCGCTGGCGCTGGGCCAGCACGCTGGCCGAGGGCTGGGGCGATTCGTTTTTGGCCACGCTGGCGTGCGCTGCAAGGGTCTCGGTGGCTTGGGCTTGCACCCACACATCGGCGCTGCTGCCGCCGCGCTGCATGGAGGCAATGCCTTCGCGCGTGCCCAGTCGGGCCAGCCCGCCGGGCAGCACTTGCCAGCCACCCTGCGTGTCGGCCACGGCAAACACGCGCAACACCACCGGGCGCGATTCGATCTGGGATTGGCCGTCGGGGCGGGTTTGCCAAATGGGCTGGTGCGACAGCGGCAACCACGACTGCAAGGTGTAGGCATCGGGGTCGCGCAAGATGCGACCGGCCCATTCATCTTGCTCGCGTCGGCTCAGTTGGTGGCCCAGCACCGGCTCGAAGCTGTGACGGTCGGTGTGGTAAGGGTAGGTGGGCTTGATCACACAGCCCTGGATGCGCGGCAGCACGTCTTGCAAGGCCGCCGCTTCACCGCACCACCAACTCGGGATGGCTGGCAATTGCAGTTCTTCGTCCAGCAAATCACGCGCCAGTGCCGGCATGAAGCCCAGCAGCGCGTTGGACTCCAGAAAGCCCGAGCCCGGCGTGTTGGCCACCAGCACGTTGCCGTTGCGCACCGCCTGCAACAGGCCGGGCACGCCCAGCGTGGAGTCGGCACGCAGCTCCAGCGGGTCCAGCCAGTCGTCGTCCACCCGGCGCAAGAGGCCGTGCACCGGTTGCAGGCCTTGCAGGGTTTTGAGGTAGAGCTTCTCGTCGCGCACCGTCAGGTCGTTGCCCTGCACCAAACTCAGGCCCAGGTAGCGGGCCAGGTAAGCGTGTTCAAAATACGTTTCGTTGTAGGGCCCGGGCGTGAGCAGCGCGATGTGGGCCGAGGCCCCAGCCGGACTGCGGGCCTTGAGGCCGTCGATCAGGGTGCGGTAGGTCTCGGCCAGGCGCTGCACCGGAAAACCTTCAAACGCCTTGGGGAACTGGCGCGAGACGATGAGGCGGTTTTCCAGCAAATAACCCAAGCCCGAGGGCGCTTGGGTGCGCTGCGACAAGAGCCACCAGCAGCCATCCGGCCCACGCGCCAGATCAAACGCGGCCAGCGACAAATAGCGTCCGCCCACCGGCGGCACGCCGTGCATGGCGGGCAAGTAGGCGGGGTGACCCTGGACCAGCGCCGCAGGCAATTGCCCGCTGAGCACCAGGTTTTGCGGGCCGTAGGCGTCGGCCATGATGCGTTCGAGCAGCTGCATGCGCTGCAGCACGCCCGCTTCAATCTGTTGCCAGTTGGCCTCGGGCACCATGAGCGGGAACAGGTCGAGCGACCAAGGGCGCTGCGGCTGGTCGGCCGCGGCATAGACGTTGTAAGTGATGCCGTTGTCGCGCACTTGCCGTTGCAAATTGCCCATGCGCAGACCCAAGCTGTCCAGCCCGTCGTTGCCCAGATGCTGAATGAAGGTCTGCCAGGCTTCGCTCATCTGAGCCTGGTCTTGGGGCTCTTCGCTTGCCGGCGGAATGGTCAATCCACGCAGCTCGTCCCAATGCCCCGCAGGCGCGGCCAGCGCCTGGTGCGCCAGCCAGTTCATGGCTTGCGCATCCAGGTGTTCAGTGCGTCTTTCTTGGGGTTCATTCATCCAGCCATTGTCGCTCAGGCTTTGCGCAAATCCAGGGTGTACGGGAACTCTGGGCTGGCGTGCAAGGTGACATTGGGGCCGAGGGCGGCGAGTTGCTTCATGGCACCGGGCGTGTGGCCCATGCGGAAGAAGCGCGCCAAGCGGCGGCTTTCGGCCTCGTAGGCGTTGACCGGGAAGGTGTCGTAGCTGCGGCCACCGGGGTGCACCACGTGGTACTGGCAGCCGCCCAGCGAGCGCTTCATCCAGGTGTCCACCAGGTCCACCGTCAGCGGTGCGTGCAGGCCGATGCTCGGGTGCAAGGACGATGGCGGGTTCCAGGCCTTGTAGCGCACGCTGGCCACGTACTCGCCCACCACGCCCGTGGGTTGCAGGGGCAGGGGCTTGCCATTCACGGTCACGGTGTGGCGCGAGGGGTTGATGCCCGTCACATGCACCTCGATGCGCTCCAGCGACGAGTCCACATAGCGGGCGGTGCCGCCAGCGCCGTTTTCTTCGCCCATGACGTGCCAGGGTTCCAGCGCGTTGCGCAGGGTCAGCACCGCGCCATCGACCTTGACTTGGCCGACCAGCGGGAAGCGGAACTCGAAATGCGGTGCGAACCAGCTGGGGTCAAAGTGGAAGCCCGCATCGCCCAGCTCGGTCAGCACGTCGTCAAAGTCCTTGTGAATCCAGTGCGGCAGCATGAAGCGGTCGTGCAGCTCGGTGCCCCAGCGGGTCACGGGTGCCGCGTAGGGCTCGTCCCAGAAGCGGGCGACCAGCGCACGCAAGAGCAGCTGCTGCACGATGCTCATGCGGGCATGCGGCGGCATCTCAAAAGCACGCAACTCCAACAGCCCTAAGCGCCCGGTGCTGCTGTCGGGTGAATACATCTTGTCGATGCAAAACTCGCTGCGGTGCGTGTTGCCCGTGACGTCGATCAAGATGTTGCGCAGGGTGCGGTCCACAATCCAGGGCGGCATGTCGACCCCGTACTTTTGGCGGTTGCGCATGATCTCGCGCAGGGCGATTTCCAGTTCATAGACCTGGTCGTTGCGGGCCTCGTCCACACGCGGGGCCTGGCTGGTGGGGCCGATGAACATGCCACTGAACAAATAGCTCAGGCTCGGGTGGTTGTGCCAATAGAGGATGAGACTGGCCAGCAGCTCGGGGCGGCGCAAAAACGGGCTGTCAGCAGGTGTGGCGCCACCCATCACCATGTGGTTGCCGCCGCCGGTGCCGGTGTGGCGGCCGTCGGTCATGAATTTTTCGGCCGACAGGCGCGTCTCAAAAGCGGCCTGGTACAAGAACTCGGTGTGGTCCACCAGCTCGCCCCAGTTGTGGGCCGGGTGGATGTTGACCTCGATCACGCCGGGGTCGGGTGTGACTTGCAGGAGTTTGAGGCGTGGGTCGCGTGGCGGCGGGTAGCCCTCCAGCACCACCTTCATGCCCAGCTTCAAGGCGTTGGCTTCGACCGCGCTCACCAGGGCCAGGTAGTCCTCCAGTCGAGCAAGCGGCGGCATGAAGACATACAGCACGCCCGACTTCTCGCCTTTTTTCAGGGCCTCGGCTTCGACCTTGGGGCCATTGGCGCGGTTGGGGTCGCGCACTTCCACGCACAAGGCGGTGCGCACCACCGACGGGTCGGACGCGAAGCGCTGGACGGCTTGCGTGGGCAGGGCCTGACTGGTGTGCCGGGTTTGCAGGGTGATCGGTGCGGAGGGCAGGGCCGTGCGCTGGGCAAAGGGGTCCTGCTCGATCATCTGCAAGCGGTCGGTGGGCGCAGACCAAGGCAGCGAGTCCAGCGGCAAGCGCCAGCCCATGGGCGAGTCGCCGGGCATGAGGTACATGCGCTCTTCGCGCAGGAACCAGCGGCCTGTCTCCCAAGACGAGATCGCAGGGTTGCCCGTGTCCACCGGTTGCAAGGGCAAGACATAGCCCACTTCTTGTTCCAGGCCCTGGCTGAAGACGCGGCGCAGGCGGTTGCGTTCCATCTCGTCGTCCAGCCGTGCGTCAAACGGGTCCACGTTCACCGGCAGTCGGCGTTCGCGCCAGAGGTAGTACCAAGTGTCTTCGTAGCCGGGCAGCACGGTGTCGCCCGGCAAGCCCAGTTGCTGGGTCAGCCCCTGCATGAAGCGTTGGGCATCGGCGCTGGTGTAGTGACTCGGTTCGCGTTCGTCGGCAAACACCTCGGGGTTTTGCCAGCAGGGCGTGCCATCGGCCCGCCAGTAAATGCTGAGCGCCCAGCGCGGCAGCTGTTCGCCGGGGTACCACTTGCCCTGGCCAAAATGCAAGAACCCGCCCTGGCCGTATTGCTGTCGCAGCTTGTGCACCAGCTCGGTGGCCAGGCCGCGTTTGGTGGGCCCCAGGGCGTCAGTGTTCCATTCGGCGCCATCGCGGTCCTGGGTGGATACAAAGGTGGGCTCGCCGCCCATGGTCAGGCGCACGTCCTCGGCCACCAGTTGCGCATCGACCTGCTCGCCCAGTTTGAGCACATCGGCCCACTGCTCGTCGGAGTATGGTTTGGTCACGCGGGGTGACTCGTGGATGCGGGTGACCTTCATCTCGTGGCTGAACTCGACTTCGGCCTTGTCCATCAGGCCCTCAATCGGCGCTGCCGCAGACGGCTGTGGGGTGCAAGCTAGCGGAATGTGACCCTCACCGGCCAGCAAGCCCGAGGTCGGGTCCAGCCCCACCCAGCCTGCGCCGGGCAGGTACACCTCGCACCAGGCGTGCAGGTCGGTGAAGTCGACTTCGGTGCCGCTGGGTCCGTCGAGCGATTTCACGTCCGGGGCCAGCTGGATCAAATAGCCCGAGACAAAACGGGCCGCAATGTTCATGTGGCGAAACAGTTGCACCAGGAGCCAGGCCGAGTCACGGCAAGAGCCGCTTTTGAGGGTCAGCGTTTCTTCGGGCGTTTGCACACCCGGCTCCATGCGGATGGTGTAGCGGATGTCCTGGTGCAGGCGCTGGTTGATCTGCACCAGAAAATCGATGGTGCGCTGGCGTTTGCGGTCCATGCTGGCCAGGTATTTTTTGAACTTGGGCGTCTTGTTGTCCTTGACCAGGTAAGACTGCAACTCTTCTTTGACCAGGTCCGCGTACTTGAAGGGCACCTCTTCGGCAGACGGCTCCAAGAAGAAGTCAAAGGGGTTGAACACCGCCATCTCGGTGACCACGTCCACGGTGACTTTGAACTGGGTGGTTTTTTGGGGGAAGACCAGCCGCGCCTGGTAATTGGCAAAGGCGTCTTGTTGCCAGTTGATGAAATGTTCTTCGGGCTCGACTTTCAGGCTGTAGCTCAGGATGCGGCTGCGGCTGTGGGGGGCCGGGCGCAGGCGGATGACTTGAGGGCCCAGCTGAACAGGACGGTCGTAGGTGTAGTGGGTGACGTGGTGCAGGGCAACGTGTATCGACATATTTCTAACAGCGCAACAGGGGCTGCACGCATGACAAGTGCAGCTTGGGCTTTTTAAACTAGCAAGACACGCGCCAGGCCAGACGCTGGCGCTCGATAACAGCCATTCAGGGAGGCTGAAGATGCACACTTTGCGCTGGGCCAGGGGCCTTTCGCCTGTGCTGCTGGCCTGGTGCGCCGGGGTGGCTGTGCAGTTGCAGCAAACCGCGCTGTGGCCTGCAGCGGCTTATGGGGCTGTGGCGGGCTTGGCCTTGGTCATCCTCGGGTGGTCACGCGCCGCAGGCTTGCACCGACACATGAGCATCTGCACTGCGGCGCTCTTGTTGTCTTTTGCCTGCACAGGTGGTCATGCGCTGTTGCAGGTTCGGGTCATCGATCCGGCGCTGGAGGGGCAAGACCTGGAGCTGGTGGGCGTGGTGCAGGCCATGCCGCAGCGCCAAGACATCGGCTGGCGCTTTCGTTTTGAGGTGGAGACGGCCCACCGCGTGGACGGCGGGCAAGCTGTGACCGTCCCCCGAAAGGTCTATCTGGGCTGGTACGGCCAAGACGGCGTGAGTGACAGCGGCTGGAACCTGTCGGCCCTGCCCGAGCCGGTGCAAGCCGGTGAACGCTGGCGTTTGCGGGCCCGCCTGAAGGCACCGCACGGCAACATGAACCCGCGTGGTTTTGACTACGAACTGTGGTTGTGGGAGCAGGGCATTGGGGCCACGGGCACGGTGCGCACAGGCGCAGCCCACCCGCCGCCCCTGCGTTTGGGGCAGACCTGGATGCACCCGGTGGAGTGGTGGCGTCAAAGTGTGCGCGACCGTTTGCAAAATCGGCTGGGGACGGGCGATGCCGGCGTGGCGGGCATTGTGGTGGCGCTGGTCACAGGCGATCAGGCTGCCATCGACCGAAGTCACTGGGATGTGTTCAGGGCCACGGGCGTTGCGCATTTGATGAGCATTTCAGGGCTGCACGTGACCATGTTCGCCTGGTTGGCCGCCGTCAGTGTGGCCTGGGGCTGGCGTCAATCGGCCCTGTGGGGCTTCAAGGGGGCCTTGCGCTGGCCCGCGCCCCAGGTGGGGGCTGTGGCGGGGCTGGGTTTGGCGGTCTTGTATGCGGTGTTCAGCGGTTGGGGTGTGCCTGCGCAACGCACCGTGTGGATGTTGGGCGTGGTGGTGCTCTTGCGCTTGTCGGCCCGGCAATGGGCCGCTGGCCACGTGTGCCTGTTGGCTGCCGCCGTGGTGCTGACCTTGGACCCGTGGGCCTTGTTGCAGCCCGGCTTTTGGCTCAGCTTTGTCGCCGTGGCGGTGCTGCTGTGGACCGACCAGCGCCGCAGCGGCATGCACCCCGTGGGTGCAAGCGGTGCGCCAGCTTGGTGCCCGGTGTGGATGTATTCATGGCTGCGTCGGGGCTGGGGTTTGCTGCGCGAGCAATCGGTGGTCACGCTGGCGCTGGCTCCTTTGTGTTTGCTGTTCTTCGGTCAGGTGTCGGTGGTGGGTTTGCTGGCCAACCTGGTGGCCATTCCCTGGGTGAGCTTTGTGGTCACGCCGCTGGCCATGTTGGGGGTACTGTGGCCGGGCTTGGCTGTGTTAGCCGCATGGGCCTTGCAACCTTTGACTGTCCTGCTGGTGTGGATGGCCGCTTGGCCAGGTGCCAGCGTGCAACTGGCCTTGCCGCCTTGGGGTTTTGCGGCGCTGGCGCTGTGTGCCGCGCTGTTGTGGGTGAGTGCGGTGCCCCGCGCCTGGAAGGTGGCGAGCCTGTCCTTGTTGTGGCCCGCACTGTTTTGGACGGCACCGCGTCCCGCAATGGGAACTTATGAATTGCTCATCACCGATGTGGGGCAGGGCAATGCTGTTTTGGTGCGTACGGCGAAGCACAGCTTGCTCTACGATGCCGGGCCCCGGTATTCGGCCGAGAGCGATGCCGGTCACCGCGTGCTGGTGCCTCTGTTGGCGCAAACGGCAGAAAAGCTCGATGTGCTCATGCTCAGCCACCGCGACAGTGACCACACCGGGGGCGCGGCAGCCGTGCTGGCCATGCAGCCGCAGGTGCTCTTGTCGTCGTCGCTGGAATCGGAACACCTTTTGTGGGGCATGGCCTCATCCAGCACGCTGTGCAGCCGCGGGCAATCGTGGGTGTGGGACGGCGTGCGGTTCGAGGTGCTGCACCCTGCGCTTGACGGGTCAGAAAGTTCGGTTTCAACGCGCAAACCAAATTCTTTGAGCTGCGTCTTGCGCATCAGCGATGGGGTGCATTCGGCGTTGTTAGCGGGTGACATCGAAGCGCCACAGGAGCAGGCGCTGGTGGCCGTTGGCTTGGAGCCGGTGGACCTGCTCTTGGTGCCGCACCACGGCAGCAAAACCTCTTCCACGCCCGAGTTTTTGGCGGCGCTGCAGCCGCGCCTGGCGCTGGTGCAGGCCGGCTACCGCAACCGTTTCGGCCATCCCGCACCCGCTGTGCTGGCGCGGTATGAGGCCATGGGCACTCGCGTGATCGACAGCCCGCACTGCGGTGCAGCCACTTGGCGCAGCGATGCGCCCGAGCAGGTGCTCTGCGAGCGCGAACGTTCCCTCCGCTATTGGCACCACCGGCCGCCATGATCCATGTGTCGGGCCTGAAGGTGCCGACCTGTGAGGCATTGATTTGTTGGTCGGCGGCTTCTGCCCCGACAAGGCTTGAAGCTTGTCTTGATGCGGGTCAAGCGGTATTGGTACGCAACTTGCTATCCTCCAAGCAGGAGTAATGAGCTATGCGCCAATTTGATGAGATGTACAGCCGCTTGCCTGCCACGGGCGATGCGGGCGAGGTGAGAAAACACTACGCGGCCTATGCCCGTTGGTTGCAGGCGCAAGACCCCAAGACCATGGCCGCACGCCGTGAAGAAGCCGAAATGATCTTTCGCCGTGTGGGCATCACCTTCGCGGTCTACGGTGACAAGGACGAAGACGGCTCGGGCACCGAGCGTTTGATCCCCTTTGATTTGATCCCCCGTGTGATCGCTGCCCAAGAGTGGAAGAGCATGGAAGCCGGTCTGGTGCAGCGCGTCACAGCGCTCAATCGCTTCATCCACGACGTGTACCACGATCAAGAGATCCTCAAAGCGGGCGTGATTCCGCGTGAGCAGATCGAAAACAACGCCCAATTCCGCCCCGAGATGGTGGGCGTGGATGTGCCCAACAACATTTACTCGCACATCAGCGGCATCGACATCGTGCGTGCCCCAGATGCCCAGGGCAATGGCGAGTACTACGTGCTCGAAGACAACCTGCGCGTGCCCAGCGGCGTGAGCTACATGCTCGAAGACCGCAAGATGATGATGCGGCTTTTCCCCGACCTGTTCAGCCAGCACCGTGTGGCCCCGGTGGCGCATTACCCCGACTTGTTGTTGGAGACGCTGCGTGCCAGCAGCCCCGCTACCACGGCCGAACCTACCGTGGTGGTGCTCACGCCCGGCATGTACAACAGCGCCTACTTCGAGCACGCCTTTTTGGCGCAGCAAATGGGCGTGGAGCTGGTCGAAGGGCAAGACCTGTTTGTGAAAGACAAGTTCGTTTACATGCGCACCACGCGCGGCCCCAAGCGGGTGGACGTGATCTACCGCCGGGTGGACGACGACTTTTTGGACCCCAACGTGTTCCGTCCCACATCGACGCTGGGCTGTGCCGGCCTGATGGAAGCCTACAAGGCCGGCCATGTGGCGATCTGCAACGCGGTAGGCACGGGCGTGGCCGACGACAAGTCGATCTACCCCTATGTGCCCGACATGATCAAGTTCTATTTGGGCGAAGAACCGATCCTGAAAAACGTGCCCACCTTCATGTGCCGCAAGCCCGAAGATTTGCAGTACACCCTGGCCAATCTGAAAGACCTGGTGGTCAAGGAAGTCCACGGTGCGGGCGGCTACGGCATGTTGGTCGGCCCGGCGTCGACCAAAGAGGAGATCGAGCGCTTTCGAGCGGCCTTGCTTGCCAACCCCGAGGGCTACATCGCGCAGCCCACGCTCAGCCTGTCGAGCTGCCCCACTTTTGTGGAAAGCGGCATCGCGCCGCGCCACATCGACCTCAGGCCCTTTGTGCTCAGCGGTCGCACAGCGCAGATGGTGCCAGGTGGCCTCACGCGCGTGGCGCTCAAAGAAGGTTCATTGGTGGTCAACAGCAGCCAGGGCGGCGGCACCAAAGACACCTGGATTTTGCAGGACTGAGCCATGCACCTTCACTGTATTCCCGTAGGTCGGCGGCTTTAGCCCCGACATGCAGCGTTGCACCACCAAGACGTCGGGGCTGAAGCCACCGACCTACGCACCGACCTACAAAAACTAGTCAGGCCTCGCCAAGAATCGCCAAGGAAATCACCATGCTTTCAAGAACCGCCGACCACCTTTTCTGGATGTCCCGCTACATGGAGCGGGCGGAGAACACCGCCCGCATGCTCAATGTGAGCTATGAGACCTCGCTTTTGCCCCAGTCCGCCGCCGCTGTGGAAGCGGGTTGGGAAGGCATCTTGTCGATCAGCGAGTTGCTGCCTTCTTACTTGGCTTTGTACAAAACCATCACGCCGCGGGATGTGATGGAATTCATGGTCAAGGACGTGGACAACCCCTCGTCGATCATCTCGTGCCTGCGGGCCGCCCGTGAAAATGCCCGCGCTGTGCGCGGCACCTTGACCACCGAGGTCTGGGAGACGCAAAACCAGACCTGGCTCGAAGTCAACCGCATGCTCAAGAGCGGCGAGTTCGAGCGCGATCCGGGCCAGTTTTTTGAATGGGTGAAGTTCCGCTCGCACCTGTCACGCGGCGTGACGGTGGGCACCATGCTGATGGACGAGTCGCTGTATTTCATGCGCATGGGCACATTTTTGGAGCGGGCCGACAACACGGCGCGTTTGGTGGATGTGAAGTTCCACGCCATGAACAACGACTTCTTTGGCGCACCGCAGTACGGTGGTGCCGAGACCGAAAGCACGCAGGAATACGACTTCTACCACTGGAGCGCCATCTTGCGCAGCGTCAGCGGTTTTGAGGTGTACCGCAAGGTCTACCGCGATGTGATCCGCCCTGAGCGGGTGGCCGAGTTGCTGATCTTGCGACCCGACATGCCGCGTTCGCTGCACGCCAGCCTGAACGAGGTCTTGTCCAACTTGAAGCTGGTCGCGCATGACCCGGACAGCGACACCCTGCGCGATGCCGGGCGTTTGTTGTCAGAGCTGGCTTTTGGCCGCATCGACGAGATTTTGGCCACAGGCTTGCACGCGTATTTGACGCAGTTTTTGGACCGCGTCAATGTGCTGGGCGGCCGCATCAGCCGTGAGTTCTTGATGCCGTCTGCGGCTTGAAGTCAGGGCGCTTAATTTGGCGGCCTGAGCCCCGACACATGTTTGCAGTGGATCCAAACTTGTCGGAGCTGAAGCTCCGACCTACGGGTCGGGGTCTGGTAGGTCGGCGGCTTTAGCCCCGACATGAGGCAGTTGTCCAGGCAGGCAATGTCGGACCTGAAGCTCCGACCTACAGGGCTCCGATGTCTTTGGCGCTCAATCGCCCAAGGTCAATACCACAGGTGCATGGTCGCTGGGGCGTTCGTTTTTGCGTGGGGCCCTGTCGATCACACAGGCCGTGGCGTGAGGTTTGAGGGCTTCAGAAATCAAAATGTGGTCGATCCTCAAGCCCCGGTTGCGGCGAAAGGCAAATTCGCGGTAGTCCCACCAGCTGTAGCTTTTTTCGGGCTGCTCAAACAGGCGGAAGCTGTCGGTCAGGCCCAGGTCGATCAGGGCTTGCAGCTTTTCGCGCTCGGCATCGGTGCAGTGGATGGTGCCTGCCAGCGCCACCGGGTCCCACATGTCCAGTTCGTCAAAGGTGATGTTGTAGTCGCCCATGAGCACCAGCTTGGGGTGACGCGTCATCTCGTCCTTGACCCAGTCGCGCAGCGCGTCGAGCCAGCGCATTTTGTAGACAAACTTGTCGCTGTCAGGTGCCTGGCCGTTCGGGAAATACGCGCCGATCACGCGGACATCGCCACCTGCACCGCCAGGGTAGGTCGCGGCGATCACGCGGGACATCTCGTCTTCAAACCCGGGGATGTTTTTGACCACGTCCACGCCTTCGCTGCGTGAGATCAAGGCCACCCCGTTGTAGGTTTTCTGGCCAAACCAATGGGCCTGGTAACCAGCCTCGTTGAAAGCGGCCACCGGGAACTTGTCGTCTGTGAGTTTGAGTTCTTGCAGGGCCAGCACATCGGTGGGGTTGGCGGCGAGCCAATCCAGCACTTGAGGCAAGCGCACGGACAGCGAATTGACGTTCCAGGTGGCGATTTTCATGAGGTGCTCAGATGTGCAGGTAGGCCAAAACGCCGATCACG
The DNA here is from genome assembly GCA_041169105.1 of Pseudomonadota bacterium. Classification (GTDB taxonomy): domain Bacteria; phylum Pseudomonadota; class Gammaproteobacteria; order Burkholderiales; family Burkholderiaceae_C; genus Limnohabitans_A. Next base: position 31,485 of record JBEEJQ010000002.1, read on the forward strand.
ACACCACCTGCGCCTGCGCCGTACATGACGTATTCCAGCCATTTCTTTTTGGACAGCAGGGCAATCGCGGCCATGGCAATCGCCACTTGCAGCACGGTGGTGGCCTGAGCCCAGCGGTGGTGCTGGTGCATTTGCTCGTCAGACTTTTCGTCCCAGGCTTTGGCTTCGGCTTCGAGCTTTTCAGCGCCGGCCTTGATCTCGGATTTCTCGGCCTTGTAGCGTTTGATCTCGTCTTGGTAGAACTCTTTTTTGGCAGGGGCCAACTCCAGCGCCAGCTCACTCAGGTTTTGCTTGCTGCTTTTGGCCTGGTAATAGTTCCATTGGTTGGACGCCTCGGTCTTTTTGATGGCTGCGTTGTTTTTGTAGAGGCCTGCGTTGGCCTGGGTGGCGCCGCCCATGTAACCAAACAAGGCACCCACCGTGGCGATCACTGCGGTGAACATCGCGATCGAGCTGGTGTGGCCATCGCCATGGCCTTGGGCGGCGTGTTCCAACTCGTGGTCGTGGGGGCCGTGTACGTGAAAACCGTGTCCTGACATGGTGTCTCCTCAGATGTGGTGTTGGTAAGTGACGAAGCTGAAAGGCAGACCGTTGGCGGCCACATGTGATTCGCGCTGGACTTCTTGCCAGCCTGCGCCCAATGTGGGGGCAAAGGCATCGCCTTCAAAGTCCTGATCGATTTCGGTCACCACGGCGCTGCTGGCGTGGGGCGCGGCCTGGGCGTAAATCTCGGCACCTCCGATGACCCAGGCTTGGGCATCGGCTGGGCACAAGGTCATGGCCGCGTCGATGGAGCCTGCCCGCAAAGCGCCTTCGGCTTGCCAATCGGGCTGGCGAGTCACCACGATGTTGAGGCGGCCAGGCAGCGGCCGAAATTTGGGGGGCAAGGAATCCCAAGTCTTGCGGCCCATGATGACCGGCTGGCCGAGTGTGGTGCGCTTGAAGTGCGCCAGATCCTCGGGCAGGTGCCAGGGCAGGGTGTTTTGGGCACCAATCACACCATTGCGGGCGCGGGCATAGATCAGGTGAAGTTTCATCTCGGACAGGCGCGAAGGCCCCAGCAAAAAGTCAAACAGCCACAGGCGCTTTGATGGCCGGATGGCACTCGTAGCCCACCACTTCGAAGTCTTCGAATTCGTAGTCAAAGATCGAGGCGGGCTTGCGCTTGATGTTGAGCGTGGGGTAGGCCATGGGCGCACGGCTCAATTGCAGCTCGACCTGCTCTTGGTGGTTGCTGTAGATGTGGCAGTCACCACCGGTCCAGATGAAGTCGCCCACGTTCATGTCGCACTGCTGCGCGATCATGTGGGTCAGCAGGGCGTAACTGGCGATGTTGAAAGGCACGCCCAAGAAGATGTCGGCGCTGCGTTGGTAAAGCTGGCAGCTGAGCTTGGGCTTGTCGCCCGCCTTTTGGGGCGGTGCCACATAAAACTGGAAGAAAGCATGGCAAGGCATCAAAGCCATCTGGTCCAGCTCGGCCACGTTCCAGGCGCTCACGATGATGCGGCGGCTGTCTGGGTTGTTCTTCAATGTGTCCATGACCTGCTGGATCTGGTCGATGTGACCGCCGCCGGGCGTGGGCCAGCTGCGCCATTGAACCCCATAGACCGGACCGAGCGAGCCATCCTCACGCGCCCACTCATCCCAGATGGTGCAGCCACGTTCTTGCAGCCATTTCACATTGCTGTCGCCGCGCAAAAACCACAGCAGCTCCACGATGATGGCCTTGAGGAAAACCTTCTTGGTGGTCACCAGCGGAAAGCCCTCATTCAGGTCAAAACGCATCTGATGCCCAAACACACTGCGCGTGCCGGTGCCGGTGCGGTCGCCCTTTTGCACGCCCGTCGTGTAGACATGGCGCATGAAGTCTTCGTATTGGCTGCGGATGGGGCGTGCAGGGGTGTTCATGCCTGAAGTGTAAATGTTGTCGAATGTGTCAAATCAGGGCCGCTGAATGACGCGCCCCGGGTTGAGGATGTTGTGCGGGTCCAGCGCTTGCTTGACGGCCCGCATCATGGCCATCGCGGTGGGGTCTTTGTAGAGGGGCAGTTTGCCCACTTTGAGCTCGCCCACGCCATGCTCGGCGCTGATGGAGCCACTGTATTGGCGTACCTGGTCAAACACCAGGGTGTTCACGCGCTCTTCGTTGTCGCGCAAAAAGGCTTGGCCATCCACGCCTTCGGGGGCTTGCACGTTGTAATGCAGGTTGCCATCGCCCAGGTGGCCAAAGTCCACCATGCGTACGCCCGGCACCTCTCGGGCGAGCAGGGCGTCGGTCTCCGCCACAAAGGCCGGGATGCGTGAGACCGGGATGCTGATGTCGTGTTTGATGTTCAGGCCTTCTTCGGCTTGGGCCAGCGTGATGCTTTCGCGGATGTGCCACAGGCCCCGGGCCTGGGTCAGGTTTTCGGCGACCACGGCATCGCTCACGCAACCCGCCTCCAGAGCGGCTTCAAGCAAGGCTTCAAACTGGCCACGCGCATGGGCTTCGTTTTCGCTGTCGGAGTTTTCCAGCAGTACGCACCAGGGCGTGTCTTGCCAAAGCGGCACGCGCAGTTGGGGGTAGTGCTTGTCCACCAGGCTCAGTGCAAACTGGTTCATGACTTCAAAACCCGTCAGGCCCGGGCCCAGGCGCTGGTGGGCCAGGCCCAGCAGATCGACAGCGGCTTGCATGCTGGGCACGGCGGCCCAGGCCGTCAGCTGAGCTGCAGGCTGGGGGTAGAGCTTCATGGTCGCAGCGCAGATGATGCCCAACGTGCCTTCGCTGCCGATCATCAGGTTGCGCAGGTCGTAGCCGGTGTTGTCTTTGCGCAAGCCGGTCAGGCCGTTCCAGACCTCGCCTTGGGCGGTCACCACTTCCAGGCCCAAGCACAGCTCGCGGGTGTTGCCGTAGCGCACGACCTGTGTGCCGCCCGCGTTGGTGCCCAGGTTGCCGCCAATCGTGCAGCTGCCCTCAGCGCCCAAACTCAAGGGAAACAGGAACCCGGCGTTCTCGGCGGCAGCCTGCAGGTTTTGTAGCACGCAGCCGGCTTCCACCGTGATGATCAGGTTGGCCGGGTCGATGGCACGCACCGCGTTCATGCGGGTCATGCTCAGCACAATTTGGGTCCCTGAGTCGTCCGGCACGCCGCCCACCACCAAGCCGGTGTTGCCGCCTTGGGGCACGATGGGTGTTTTGTGCGCTGCGCAGGCCTTGACAACGGCGGCGACTTCTGCGGTGCTGCCGGGGCGGACGACAGCCAAGGCGTGGCCTCGCACGCGTTTGCGCCAATCTTGCTCCCAAGGGCTTAGGTCGGTGCCTGGCTCGTCGTGGGTGAGCACGTTGGCTGCGCCGCAGATCTGGCGCAATTGAGCGATGAGGGCTTGGCGGGGCAGGTCGGTCATGTTCGGGTCAGCCCATGGCTGAATCAGAGAAAACTCAATTTTTGGGCACGGGCACAAAGTTGCCCGTCGCCTTGGCGGCTTTGATTCGGATGCGCACATGCAGGGCGCAAGCCACAAACAAACTGGTGCACAAGATCACCTGCAGCAGGGCCAGGCCGTTGGACGGCCACTTGTCGCCCCAGGCCCGCACAGCGCCTTCGGTGAAGTACAGCCACACCAGCAGACTCACCCAGCGGTAGGTGTACATGCGGTGTTTGAGCAAACCGGCCAGCGGCAGGCACAAAGGCAGTACCTTGATGGCCCACCAGGAGCCGCCCGGGCGCAGTGGGGCCAGCCACAACTCCCAGGCCAGGCCCACCAAAATCAGGCCAAGCAAGCTGCTCACGGCGAGCCAGCGCGTGAAATTCACGCCAGAGGGGGTGGGGTCGGTTTTTGTGTTCATGGCGGTGGCATCATACCGGTCATGAAATCCCTTCCTCCCGTGCCGACTTGGCGCGAACATTTCAGCGCTTGGTGGCAAGAGCTGACCGAGTTGCCCTGGCGTCAGATGCTGGGCGTTTTGACACAGCGTTTTCGCGATGCCCGCTTGGGCGTGAGTGCCAGTTCCCTGACTTTCACCACCGTGCTGGCCCTGGTGCCTTTGTTTGTGGTGGGCCTGTCAGTGTTTGCGGCTTTTCCTGTATTTGGCAAGTTTCAGGACACGATTCAACGCTGGCTGATCGACAGCTTGGTGCCCGAGAGCATTTCGCGGCAGGTGCTCAGTTACCTCACACAGTTCTCGCGCAAGGCCAGTCGTTTGGGGGCAGTGGGCCTGGTGGCGGTGGTCATGACCGCAGTGGCTTTGATGGTCACCATCGAGCGGACGCTGGGTCAGATTTGGCGCATTGATCGGCCGCGGCCTCTGGCGCAGCGGGTCTTGCTGTATTGGTCGGCCATCACCTTGGGGCCCTTGTTTTTGGGGGCCAGTTTGGCCATCACCTCGTATGTGGTGACGGCATCGCAAGACGTGGTGAATGTGTTGCCCGGCATCGTGCGCGGTTTGCTGGACGGTGTGGAGTTCTTCTTGCTGGTGGCCTGTGTGAGCGGCCTGTATTTTTATGTGCCCAACACCCGTGTGCAGTGGCGGCATGCCGTCACGGCGGGTTTCCTGGTGGCGGGCGGCATTGAAATTGCCAAAAAGCTGCTGGCGGTTTACCTGACCCAGATCCCGACGTATTCGGTGATCTATGGCGCTTTTGCGGCGGTGCCGATCTTGCTGGTCTGGATCTATGTGACTTGGGTGATTGTGCTGCTTGGCGCGGTGATCGCGGCCAGCATGCCCGAGGTGCGACGTCAGCATTTGCGCCAGCCCGATGGCGCCGGTTGGTCGTTTCGCGTGGCGCTGGAGGTGATTTCGGCACTCAACGCCACCCGGCAAACGGCTCCCCACGGCTTGACGGCCGACGCCTTGAGCGTGCAACTGCGGCTGGATGTGCGCGAGGTGACCGCGGTGCTGGAGGTTTTGCGCAGTCTGGATTGGGTGGGGCTGCTGCGTGATGGCGGTGGGCCTCAGGCCTCGCGCCATGTGCTGCTGATCAACCCGGCCCTGACTGCTGTCGGGCCCTTGGCCAACCGCTTGCTGGTCTTGCGCGAAGCGGCATCTTATTCATTTTGGACCACCACCGGGCTGGATCAGATGGCTTTGTCCAGCTTGTTGCCTGTTGACTCGCGAACGCTGGATTGAAGGGCACTGTCGGGGCTGAAGCCACCGACCTACAACGCAGCTAATCACTCCATGGCATGACGGGCGCTGCTTGTAGGTCGGCGGCTTCAGCCCCGACAAGGATGCATTGCCATCAAAACGGAATGCGTCCTGTCCAGATGTCCTTGTACATGACCCAGTCGCCCATGAAGCTGTACAGCGGGCGTTTGAAGCTGGCGGGTTTGTTTTTCTCAAAGCCAAAGTGGCCGATCCAGGCGCAGCCGTAGCCGCACAGCAGGCCGTACAAAAAGTACTGCGGTTTGCCGGTGTAGGCCAGCATGGCCAGGCACAGCAAGGACAGGGTGCTGCCCACAAAGTGCAGGCGGCGGCAGGTGCGGTTGTTGTGCTCGCTCAAATAGAAGGGGTAGAACTCGGCAAAGCTGTTGTGGGTCATTTTCTGTCTCCGGTGTGTTTTATGTGGTGCTGAAGGGGGCGCTCAAGAAACCGCGAAAGCGGGCGCGGCCACCGCGTTCGGGATCGGTTTTCAAACGGTATTCGGGAAAGCGTCGCAAAAAGCGGCCGATGGCGATGCGGCCTTCCAGCCGAGCCAAGCTCAGGCCTGCGCACTGGTGCACCCCAAATCCAAAGGCCAGGTGCTTGTTGCCGGTGCGGCGCAGGTCCAGCTGCTCGGGGTTTTCATAAACGGCCGGGTCGCGGTTGGCCGCGCCGATGCACAAGGTGACCAAAGCCCCTGCGGGCAGGTCCACACCGTTGACTTGGGTGGCCTGCAAGGCGCGGCGGTTGCCCAGTTGGTTGGACGATTCAAAGCGCAAAAACTCGTCCACCGCCAAACCCAAAATCTGTTCCTCGGCCTCTTCATCGGGCGCTTGCTGCAGGTCCGACAAGAGGCGCATGCGTTGCTCGGGCCACTCTTGCAGGCTGATGAGCGCGTTGCCAATCAGGTTGGTGGTGGTCTCGTGCCCGGCGTTGAGCAGGAAAACGCAGTTTTGCAAAAGCTCCACTTCGCTCAGGGCGTCGCCACCCGTTTCCCCATCCTTTTCACCCTGGATCAAGCGGGTCAGCACGTCATGCTCGGGGTCGCCCGGGTGCTGGCGGCGCTGGGCCACCAAGTCGCGCAGGTAAGCCAGAAACTCGTTCACGCTGCGGTTGCCCAAGGCTTCTTGCTCGGGCGTGAGCGAAGGCTCCAGCGCACCCAAAATGGCCAGCGACCAGCCGCGCAAAGGCTCGCGGTCGGCGTGTGGCACGTCTAGCAGGTTGCCGATGATCTCCACGGGAATGGCCGAGGCAAAGTCTTCGATCAGGTCGCCCCCGCCTTGCGCCTCGATCTTGTCCAGCAAGCTGTCCACCAAACTCACCAGGCCCGGCTCCATGGCCTCGATGGCGCGGCGGGTGAGCGCGCCCATGATGAGGCGACGCACCCGGGTGTGCAGCGGCGGGTCGTTGAAGACCAAGCTGTTGGTGTGGTGCTCGAACAGCGGCGCCACACCGCCCGCTGTGGTGTAGGGTGGCTCGTTGTAGGGCGCGTGGTTGTATTTGGGGCCGAACTCGACTTGCTTGTCGGAGCTGAAGACTTTGGCGTCGCGGTACACCGCCACCAAATCGGCATGGCGCGTGAGGAAGTAAGACCCATCGGGCATGCGCTTGAAGGGCTCGGCTTCGCGCAGCGCGGCATAGACCGGGTAAGGGTTGTCTAAGAAATCGCGTGGCAATGCCCGCAGGTCCAGCGTGCGGGCGATCTCTTGCGCCCGCTCGGGTGACATCGGTGGGGTGATGTTCATGGTTTCAGGAAATCTTTCAAGGCTTGCAGTACGCCTTCGGGGGCTTCGGTCATCAGCGAATGGCCTGCAGGCAACTGCGCCACAGTGGGTTTGGCGCACAGCTGGATCAGGCTTTGCGCGGCTTTGGGCGGGGTCATTTGGTCGGCGTTGCCCAGCACAAACAAGGTGGGGCAAGTCACTTGGGCCATGGCCGCTTCGGCCCCCGCGTAGCTGTCGCAGGCCTTGAAGCCGGTGTGGAACACATTGACCTGCGTGTTGCTGGCCAGCACACGGCGCATGAGCGCTTTGCTGCCGCCATAGAGCCAAGTGCCGGGGCCCAGGGCCGATGGCGGCGGAGCCAGCGTGGAGTGCGAAAACGCATTGACCATGTCGATGGCTTTGAACGGGGCGCTGACCGACAAGTCGAGCAGGGCAGGCGAGACGCGCATGGGGTAGGCGGTGCCGACCATCACCAGACGGCTCACGCGGCCCGGATGGGCTTGGGCATCGCGGGCCGTGGCTTCGAGCGCAATCAGCGAGCCAAAGCTGTGGCCGATCAAGGCGGCTTTTTCAATCTTCAATGCGTCCAGCAAAGCGACGATGGTGTCTGCGGCTTCTTCGACGCTTTGCGGCGGGGTGCCTGCGCTTTTGCAGTGGCCCGGCAGGTCAATCGCCAGCACGTTCCAGCCGTGGTGGGCCAGGTAGCGGGTTTGCAAAATCCAGACGCTGTGGTCGTTGAGCACGCCGTGGATGAAGACGGCTGTGGGTTGCGCGGGGTTGAAGTCTTTGCCGCCGGTGTAGGCGTAGAGCTCGTGGCCTTGGACAGAGATTTTCATGCGGCTTTCTCCGCAGCTTTGAGTGCTTTTTTCAGGTCGTCGATCAAATCGTCGGGGTCTTCCAGGCCAATCGACAGGCGGATGGTGCCGGGGCCAATGCCGCTGGCCGTAAGCGCCTCGTCGCTCATGCGGAAGTGCGTGGTGCTGGCCGGGTGGATCACCAGGCTGCGGCAGTCGCCCACATTGGCCAGGTGGCTGAAGACCTTGAGGGTCTCGATGAACTTTTGGCCTTGGGCACGGCTGCCTTTGATGTCAAAACTGAACACCGAACCTGCGCCGCGTGGCAGCAGTTTTTGGGCCAGTTGGTGTGCGGGGTGCGTCTCGAGCATGGGGTGACCCACGCGGCTGACCAGCGGGTGCGCCGCCAAAAATGCGACCACTTTTTCAGTGTTGTCCATGTGGCGGGCCATGCGCAGGGGCAGGGTCTCGATGCCTTGCAAAATCAGCCAAGCGGTATGCGGGCTCATGCAAGCGCCAAAGTCGCGCAGGCCTTCGCGGCGGGCCCGCAGCAAAAAGGCCCCCACAGTGCTTTCTTCGCTGAAGACCATGTTGTGAAAGCCTTCGTAGGCTTGGCTCAGCTCGGCAAACTTGCCGGACTTGTCCCAGTCAAAGCTGCCGCCATCGACCACCACACCGCCCACCACCGTGCCGTGGCCGGACAAGAACTTGGTGGCCGAGTGGTAGACCAGATCGGCCCCATGGTCGAAGGGCTTGATCAGCCAGGGCGAAGTCAGGGTGGAGTCCACCAGCAAGGGCACGCCCGCTTCGTGCGCGATGGCACTGATGGCCGGGATGTCCAGCACGTCCAGGCCGGGGTTGCCCACGGTCTCGCCAAAAAACAGCTTGGTGTTGGGCTGCACAGCGGCTTTCCAAGCGTCCAGATCGCCCGGCTTGACGAAGGTGGTGCTGATGCCAAAACGGCTCAGGGTGTAGTGCAGCAAATTGTGCGAGCCGCCATACAGGGCGGTGGAGGCCACGATGTGCGAGCCCGCGCCCATGAGGGTGGCGATGCTCAGGTGCAAAGCCGCTTGCCCGCTGGCGGTGGTGATGGCCCCGATGCCGCCTTCGAGCGCCGAGATGCGTTGCTCCAGCACCGCGTTGGTAGGGTTGCTGATGCGGCTGTACACGTGACCTGGGCGCTCCAGATTGAACAGGGCGGCAGCCTGGTCGCTGGACTCGAACACGAAAGAGGTGGTCAGGTGAATGGGCACGGCGCGAGCGCCGGTGGTCGGGTCAGGGCCAGCGCCTGCGTGCAGGGCGAGGGTGTCAAATCCGGGATCGCTGTAACCAGCCATGAAAAGTCTCCGAAAAAGAAAGTATGCGGCAAGCTTGTTTCGCTACGCTTTGCATCCATTGTGGGCTATATTGAGAACCAAATTCACCTCGGTTCGACCCTCAGGAGACACACCATGAAAGTCAGCGACATCCTCCGCGTCAAAGGCAACACCTTGTTCACCGTGACGCCCGACGAACCCTTGGGCACGGCCATGACGTTCATGGCCGAAAAAGACATCGGTTCTCTGGTCGTGATGGCCAAAGGTGAGTTGGCCGGCATGCTGACTTTCCGTGAAGTGATCCAGCGCATCGTCAAAAACGGCGGCCAGGTGGGCAGCACCACCGTCAACGACGCCATGGACAGCACGCCCATGACCTGTACCAGTGAGACCGACTTGGACGAAGTGCGCCGCATGATGCTGGACCGCCATGCTCGCTACATGCCCGTCATGGACGGTCGCATGCTGATGGGCGTGATCAG
>JBEEJQ010000003.1:0-37226 GCA_041169105.1 Pseudomonadota bacterium
ACGCCGTCGCCGCGACGATTTTGAGGCGAGCCGCGTGTACGAATACCCGCAGCACTTGCGCGAGGCCATCGAGGATGCGCCCACGGGTGCCGGGGTCTACACCTTCCATGGCGAGGCGGGTGATTTGCCGCTGTACATCGGCAAGAGCGTGAACATCCGTGCGCGTTTGCTGTCGCACCTGCGCACGGCGGACGAGGCCCGCATGTTGCGCCAGACGCGGCGCATCTCGCACATCCGCACGGCGGGTGAGATTGGGGCCTTGCTGCTGGAGGCACAGATGATCAAGGCGCAGCATCCGTTGTTCAACCAGAAGCTGCGCCGCAACAAGCAGCTGTGCAGCCTGCAGATGCGGGGCGATGTGCCCGAGGTGGTGTATTCCAAAGACATTGACTTTGCGTCTGCGCCCGATTTGTATGGCTTGTTTGCCAGCCGCCACGCCGCGCTCGAGGCGCTGCGGGCTTTGGCCGACGAGCACAAGCTTTGTTATGGCCCGCTGGGTCTGGAGAAGTTGCCGCCGGGCAAGGGGTGCTTCAGGGCAGCGATTCGCCAATGCGCGGGCGTGTGCCGTGGCGATGAAAGTCCGGACTCCCACCGCGAGCGCTTGTTCACCAGCTTGCTGGGCCTGCGCGTCGCGTGCTGGCCTTATGCGGGCCCGATCGGCTTGGTCGAGCGCGACGAGGCGCTGACGCAAATTCACGTTATCCACCACTGGTGTTATTTGGGCAGCGCCAGCACCGCCAACGAGGCCCGCCAGCTGTCCACCGTGGCCGCAGGCTTTGACGCCGACGGCTACAAGATCCTGTGCCGCCCTGTGCTGACGCAGAGTGTGGAGATCATGGTGTTGTGAGGCGACTGCAACAATTCTTGTGAACCCAATCAAGGCCAGCCAGTCAATGACCGCGAGCCTTTTTACGACACGCACCGGACTTCGCGCCCGGTGCTCAGCTTCACTTGGCAGGATAACGGTTGGGGTATTTCTCGCGCATGGTCATGCCCGTTTCACCGTCGGCCGGGATGTTGCCCAAGCGTTTGGCTTCTTCCAGTTCGGCCTTGACTTGTGCGCGGGTTTTGCTGGGTGCTTTGGGCGGCGCAGGATAGCGGCTGGGGTTGGCTTCGCGCTCTTTGAGGCCTGATTCGTTGGCGCACATCACATCGCCAGTTCGCTTGGCTTCTTCGAGCTCGGCTTTGACTTGCTCTCGGGTCTTGGCTTTGGCGCCAGGTGCTGGCGGATAGCGCGAGGGATTGGCTTCGCGCAGCGTGCGGCCTGTGTCATCGCCGCAGGGCATGTTGCCGGTGCGCTGGGCTTCCAGGAGTTCGGCTTTGACTTGCTCGCGGGTCTTGCCACCCGAAGTGTCCTGCGCAAAGGCGTTCGAGAACAGCGCGGTCAAAAAGCTCATGAGGATGGGGGCAATGATGTGGGATTGGCGCATATGGGCTTCCTTTGGGGTTTGGAAAAACGGAAGTCCAATTTATCTGCGCCGCTGTGGGGTGACTGTGCGTTGGTTCACACGCGCAAGCCAGCATTGTCGCCAAAAAAACAGCCGCTGGGTGCAGCGGCTGTGGTGTGGGTGTGTTGGCACACGGGGATGGGTGCCAACGCCCAGGCTCACTCGTCGGTGTCTGGCGGCAGGCCGTCAAAGGCGGCGGGTGCCACAGGGCCGGTGACCACGTTGCGCAGGGTTTCGCGCAGCATTTTCTTTTCGGGCAGGCTCAGGGCGCGGGCCAAACGTTGGCGCATGCGCAGCAGCAGTTGGCGGTCCACTTCTTGCGGAATGCCACGGCTGATTTGCAGCGCGTCCTTGAGGTCTTCGCGCAGGTCTTCGGGCTCTTCGTCCCACCAGGCGCTGACCACTTCGTGCATGGATTTGCGCAGCTCTTCGACGTCTTCCACCGCCAGGCCCATGCCGGTGGGGATCTTGCCTTGCAGCATGTCGGCCAGGGCTTGGGAGTTGACCACCACGCGGCGGTCGGCCTGGGCCAGAAGACGGGCCCAACCAGGGTCGGTCCGGATCATTTGCGGCATGTTGCGAGCAGACTCATCGGCCAACAGGTGCACGCTCAGGCCGCTGAGCTGTGCCTCGTCGATGGTGGCCAAAAAGCGCTCGTCGTCGCTGGCCACCAGCACGTGGTCGCAGGCATGGTGTTCGGCCAGTTGCTTGAGGTCGTGGCCCAAAGAGCGCAGCAGCGATGCGCCGCCGTCGGCGTCATGCGCCTGCACCAAACGCACGATCTGGTCGTCGATGACCAGGCCGTCCGAGCGGTCGCTGTACCAGTAGATGCGGCGCAGGTCGACATCCAGTGCCGCATGGGCCAGCGCTTGCGACAACAGGCTGAGGAGGCCCTGGCGGTTGACGGATTCACCCGTGGTGCCAACTGCGCCTTGCTGGGCCAACCAGATGAGGAAACGGCCGTCGATGAGGGCCATGCAGGTGCCGCTGCGCTGTTCGCCAAAACGACGATCGGAACGGGCACCTTGGGAGAAGTAATCACGCTTCATGAGTAAACCTATACAAATAAAAAGAAACCATAACGCTGCTAAAGAGTGCAGCGAGCTCGATTTTACGGCGGCTTGACCCCGACGCCAATGCGCGGGGTGCACTCATGCGCAACGCGGGGCTCGTCAGTTCCAGCTGTAGGTGAGCGCGGCGTAGCCCGACAACTGGCCGGAGCGGTCTACCAGGGGGCTGTTGCGCACGGCGCTGTCCCAAGCGCGGTAGCGGGTTTGCAGCTGCAAAGCCCAAGGACCGTGCAAGGGAACGCTGGCGTGCAAGGACAGCACGGGCACGGTGGACGCACCGGCCTGATAGGCAGGCAAGCCCACCGATGCTTGTGCGGCGCTCACGCCATACAGGTGCTGAACGTAGGCGGCGCTGCGACGCTCCAGGCCCAGCTGGGGGTACAGGGTGGCGCGGCCCAGGGCCATGCGACCAGCCCAGGTCAGCTCCAGCAATTGACCGCCCGAGGTGGTGTCGTGAAAAACATAAGCAAACACCCCGCCCACAGCGGTGCGCTGGAAGGTGCCCAGGCCCACAGGCACAGGGACCGAGCGGTCACCGGCGGTGGCAAAGTCGGTTTTGTGGGCCTTGAAGCCCTCGGTGCTCACGCGCGTGGCCAACTCCAGATGGCCCTCGCCCATGGGCAAGGTCTTGACACCCAGGGTGTCCACACGCGCATAAAAGCGGCCCCAATCGCCATAGACATAAGGCAAGGCGGTGACGGTGCCGCTGGCGCCTTGCACTACGGGTTGTGCACCCACCAGCATGGCGCCCGCCTCGCCCACAAAATGGTCAGGAAAAGCAGTCTGCGCCTGCGTGGCAGTCCCCATGGCCAGCAAGGCCCAAAGTGTGTGTCGGATGTTCATGGTTGATCTCCTGCCCGAATTGTGCCGCACAGCACAGGCCAGGGCGAGCAGGCACGGGGGTCGGTTATAAACAAGTCGTGTCCAAACCTTTGTCCATCGATCCCCGCACTGCCCCTATCCACCGGGTAGACCATGACTTGCCGGCTGTGCCTTTGGCTCGGCTGCAGCCCCAGGCCTTGCGCCAGCGTTTTGAGCAAGCGTTGGTCTGGACGCCCGAAGTGGTGCGCGAGCCGCAGTTTTCCAGCCGCGCCCCGGCCGAAGCCGCGGTGCTGGTGCCCATCGTCATGCGCGAGCAAGAGGGTCCGACGGTGTTGCTGACGCAGCGCACCGCGCATTTGTCCACGCATTCGGGGCAGATCGCGTTTCCCGGCGGCAAGGTGGATGCCGAAGATGCCGATGTACAGGCCACTGCCTTGCGCGAAGCGCAAGAAGAAGTCGGTCTGCACCCACGCCATGTGCAGGTGATTGGGCAGTTGCCGCTGTACATCACGGGCAGCTCGTTTTGGGTGACGCCCGTGATCGCTTTGGTGACGCCCGACTTTGAGCTGCAAGCCAACCCGGATGAGGTGGACGCGGTGTTCGAGGTGCCGCTGGCTTTTTTGATGAACCCGGCACACCACCGCCACCACCGGGTGGGGTGGCAAGGTGCCGAGCGGCAGTGGTTTTCGATGCCCTATCTGGAAAGCATCACCACCGACACGGGCGAACAGGCCCAGGTGGAGCGCTATATTTGGGGGGCGACAGCGGCGATGCTGCGCAACCTTTACCGTTTTTTAATGGTCCATCCTGCGGGGTGATTCGAGCATGAGCTTCTTTTCCATTTTGTTGGCCCTGGTGCTTGAGCAAGCACGCCCTTTGCTGCCCCATAACCTGATCTACCAATGGATCGGCAACTGGACGGCCTGGGTGGCCCGCACGTTTGATGCGGGCGTTCGCAATCAGGCCTGGGTGACCTGGGGCATCACGATCGCGACGCCTGCGCTGATGGCCATGCTGGTGCATTGGGCGCTGGAGTTGGGCTTGGGCTGGCTGTTTGCGGTGCTGTGGAATGTGGCGCTGCTGTATGTGACCTTGGGCTTTCGGCAGTTCAGCCACCATTTCACGGCCATCCGCGAAGCACTGGACGATGGCGATGAAAACAAGGCCCGCGAGTTGCTGGCCCACTGGCAGCAGGTGCAGGTCGGCCAGATCCCGCGCAGCGAGATCGTGCGTCACGCCATCGAGTATTCGGTGATCGCTGCGCACCGTCATGTGTTTGGGGTGTTCTTCTGGTACGCCGTCTTGTCCATCATCGGGCTCGGGCCCGTGGGCGCGGTGGTCTATCGCTTGACCGACTTTGCACGCCAGCACTGGCAGCAAGAAAGCGCCGATGGCTCGGTCACCAGCCCCGTGTTGCGAGAGGTGGCGGCCCGCGCATGGACCGCCATCGACTGGCTGCCCTCGCGCATGACGGCCTTGGGCTTTGCGATTGTGGGCAGCTTTGAAGACGCCATGGACGGCTGGCGCAACCATGCGCAAAATTTTCCGGATGACAACGACGGCGTGATCCTGGCGGCCACCGCCGGTGCAATCAACATCCGCTTGGGGGGCGCGGCCTTGCAAGCGGCCAACGAGGCTGAGGCCGAAGCCACCGCCGGCGGCAGCAGCACACCGGGGCGCACGCCCGAGTTGGCGCACTTTGCGCAAGTGGTGGGCCTGGTCTGGCGCACCGTGATCATGTGGCTGGTGCTGGTGGCCTTGCTGACCATGGCCAAGCTGGTGGGCTGAGCGCCCTGCCCTGTCACCAGCGCTGCTGGCTCAACTCTTCAAACAACTGGGCATAAATGCGGTGGCGGCGGGCACTGATGGTGCCGGTGCCCTGCTCGCCTTCTACCTGCGCCAGCACGGCACAACCGGGCTCGTGCAAGTGGGTGCAGTTGTAAAACTTGCAGCCGCCCAGGTAGCGGCGCAAATCGGGCATGCAGTCCGCCAAGCGCGTGGGCTCGATGTGGTGCAAGCCAAACTCCTGAAAGCCCGGTGAGTCGATCAAGGCCGTGCGGGCCTCGCTGCGGTCCAGACTGGGCACCCAGTACCAGCGCGTGCTGGTGGTGGTGTGTTTGCCCGAGTTGAGGGCTTGCGAAATCTCGCCGGTTTCCACCTGTGCATCCGGCACCAGGCGGTTGATGAGCGTGCTCTTGCCGCTGCCAGAAGGCCCCAGCACCAAGGTGGTGTGACCGGTGAGGTGTTCACACAAAGCGGCCACACCGTCGTCGCCCACAGGGCTGCGCGGGCTCAGGCTGACCGGCACCACGCTGTAGCCCATGGCGCGGTAAGGGGCCAAGCGCTCCCAGGCCTGCGCAAAAGGCTGGGCCAGATCGCTTTTATTGAGCGCGATGATGGGCGTGATGCGTTCGGCCTCGGCGGCCACCAGGGCACGCGAGAGCTGGCTTTCGGAGTATTCAGGGTCGGCAGCAATCAAGATCAACACACGGTCGAGGTTGGCCGCAAAAGACTTGGTGCGGATTTCGTCTTGTCGGTAAAACAGGTTGCGGCGCTCTTGCAGTTTTTCGATGCTGCCTTCGTCGCCCGCGATTTGCCAGAGCACCTGATCGCCCACCACGACCTGATTCTTCTTGCCACGCGGATGGCAAATCAGGCGGCGGCCTTCGGGCGTTTCGACCAGACAGTGCCGCCCATAAGTGGCCACCACCAGGCCCGGCTCGAGCACGGCTGCATCAGGGGCAGCTTGGCGTTGCTTGGGTTTGCTCATGCCGCCTGCATCCGGGCCAGGCGCTCGCTGGCAGGCGGGTGCGAGTAATAGAACTTCACATACAGCGGGTCGGGGGTGAGCGTCGAGGCGTTGTCCTGGTACAGCTTGAGCAAGGCCGAGGCAAGGTCTTGGCCGAGCGTTTGCGCCACCGCGTAGGCATCGGCTTCAAACTCTTGCTTGCGCGAGCGCCAGGACGACACGGGCGCAAAAAACAAACTGAACACCGGCGTGACCAGCATGAACAGCACCAAGGCCAGCGCGTTGTTGCTGCCGGTCAAGCTGGGCATGACGCCCAAGCCCGTGTAAAACCAGACTTGCTGCATGAGCCAACCCAACAAGGCCAAACCGGCCAGCGTGAGCGCAAAGCTGGTGGCCATCATCTTGACGATGTGTTTGTGCTTGAAGTGACCCAACTCATGCGCCAGCACGGCTTCCATCTCAGACGGGCTCAGTTGCTTGAGCAGCGTGTCGAAAAACACCACGCGCTTGCTGGCCCCGAAACCGGTGAAAAAAGCGTTGGAATGGGCAGAGCGGCGGCTGCCGTCCATGACAAAAAAGCCTTTGGCCGTGAAGCCAGCGCGCTGCATGAGGGCCTGCACACGGGCTTTGAGCGATTCGTCTTCGAGCGGCGTGAATTTGTTGAACAGCGGCATGATCACGTTGGGTGCGATCGCCATCAAAAACAGCTGCCAGCCCACCAAGGCGGCCCAAGCCCACAACCACCACAGGCTGCCGCCTGCTTGCATGAGCCAGAGCATCAGCCACAGCAAAGGGACACCCAAGACCAGGCCCAACACCAACCCCTTGGCCATGTCGGCCAGCCACAGACGCGGGGTGATCTTGTTGAAGCCAAAGCGCTGCTCCACACCAAAGGTTTGCACCAACGACAAAGGCAGGCCGATCAAGCCGCCCACCAAAGTGAAGGCCAGCACCAGCGCAATTTGCTGCGCCATGCCGGGACCCATCGCGTCCAGCAGCACTTGGTTGAGCGCATCGAGCCCGCCCAGCAAGGTCCAGCCCAGCAGCACAGCGGCGTCGAGGGCGATGTCGATTTGCGAGAGCTTGGCTTTGGCCAGGGTGTAGTCGGCCGCCTTGTGGTGATCGGCCAGCGAGACAGTGTCGGCATACGCGGCGGGCACCGCAGCGCGGTGGCGCGACACATGCCGGACTTGCCGCGCATTGAGCCAGGACTTGAGCGCCACATGCGCCAGCAAAGCCACCACCAGGGTCACCGTCAAAGAAAGAGATGCGTTCATCAGGGTATTGTAGGAGCCCCAATCTCTACGGGAATTATGGGAAACTTGATCGATACGCAAAAGTACGACTGCTGACTCTGGCCAACAGGTGTGGCGGTGGTCAGCCAACAATTGGCCCAATTCAACACACCCATCCACGATGGTGGATCGGCTCACCACGAATGGGTCAGCCCAAGCCAAAACAGTATGGCAACGCCTTGAACTGGTTTACAGGAACACATGATCTGTCAAACCAACTGAGTGCTTTGCACTGCTCTCCCAATCCAATGACTGATCAAGCATTCACTGCTTTACTGGACAGAGTGCATCGATAATCACGCTCCATGATCAAACTCTTAGTGGGCCTGGGCAATCCCGGCACGGAATACGAAGACACCCGCCACAATGCCGGCTTTTGGTGGATCGATGCGGTGGCGCGCGAACTCAAGGTCTCGCTGGTGCCCGAGCGCAGTTACCATGGCCTGATGGCCCGCACCACCGTCAAGGGTCAGACCGTGTGGCTGCTGGAACCCCAGACCTTCATGAACCTGTCGGGCAAATCGGTCAGCGCCCTGGCACGGTTTTTCAAAATCCAGCCGCAAGAGATTTTGGTGGCGCATGACGAGCTGGACATCGCCCCCGGCGAAGCCAAGCTCAAGCAGGGCGGCAGCCATGCCGGACACAACGGTTTGCGCGACATCCACGCCCAATTGGGCACAGCCGACTACTGGCGTTTGCGCATCGGGGTGGGCCACCCCGGCGTCAAATCCGAAGTGGTCAGCTGGGTGCTCAAAAAACCCATGGCCGAACACCGCAACGCCATCGAAGACAGCATCGCCCGCTCTGTGAAAGCCTTGCCTTTGCTGCTGGACGGTGAGATGGAAAAGGCCATGGCCTTGATCCACACCAACAAGCCACCGCGCCCCAAACCACCCAAGCCGCCCAAAGCGGTGCCGCCGGAGGCCACAGACCCGACCTGATCGATCACTGCCCCTGCAAGCGGCGGTACTTGGCCCAGAGGGACTCGGAGGTTTCGACGTGCTGCGGGTTGACCGGAATGCAGGCCACAGGGCAGACCTGCACACACTGGGGTTCGTCAAAGTGCCCTACGCACTCGGTGCATTTGGCGGGGTCGATTTCGTAAATTTCCTGGCCCAGATAGATCGCCTGATTCGGGCACTCGGGCTCGCACACATCGCAGTTGATGCATTCGTCGGTGATCATCAAAGCCATGTGCAGGGCTCCATCGGGGTCGCAATCGGGTTCATGGACCCGATTATCAGGCAGGGCCCACAACCCGCCCTGCGGCAAGGCTGTTGGCTAGGCCTAGAATAGGACTGTGGAACCCATCATGAACGCCGACCTGCACTGCCATTCCGTTGTCTCTGACGGCACCCTCACTCCCGAAGCCCTGGCTGAACGCGCCAAAGCCAATGGGGTTGAACTCTGGGCCCTGACCGACCATGACGAAGTGGGTGGCCAGGACCGCGCCCTGACAGCAGCTCGTGCCCAAGGCATGCCCTACCTCACGGGCACCGAGATCTCGGTGACCTTTGCCAACCAGACGGTGCACATCGTGGGCTTGGGCTTTGATGCGCACAACAGCGCACTGGTCGAAGGCCTGCGCCGCACACGCGGTGGCCGCAGCGAACGCGCCCAGGAAATGTCCGATGGCCTGGCCAAAGTCGGTATCCTGAATGCGTATGAAGGCGCTCTGCAATACGTGGGCAACCCCGAATTGATCTCACGCACCCACTTTGCGCGGCATCTGGTCGAGACCGGTGTGTGCGCCGACACCCCCGAGGTGTTCCGCAAATTCCTGACCGAAGGCAAACCCGGCTACGTGCCCCACCGCTGGGCTCGCCTGCAGGACGCGGTGCAGTGGATCACCGATGCCGGCGGCATGGCCGTGATCGCGCACCCTGCTCGTTATGGCTTCACACCCAATGAAGAGTACGCCCTCTTCAGCGAATTCAAGACGCATGGCGGGCGCGGTGTGGAAGTCATCACCGGCAGCCATTCCTCGCAAGAAGCGGTGCGCTACGCCGAAACGGCTTTGGAGTTCGGACTGGCCGCATCGCGTGGCAGCGACTTCCACAGCCCCACCGAAAGCCGCATCGATCTGGGCACCTTGCCCTTTTTGCCTGGCCAGCTGACCCCTGTGTGGGAGCTGCTGGCCGATCGCATCCAGTGAGACGGCCCACCCCCAACACCTTGCAAGGCATTGGCCTGGTGGTCCTGGCTTTGGCCTGTTTTGCCACACTGGACACCACCACACGCCACATCAGCGCCAGCATTTCCTTGCTGGTGGCGCTTTGGTTCCGCTACGCCATCCAGGCCCTGATCACCACCGTGGCGGTCTGGCCTGGGCGGGGACGCCGGGTGTTTTTGACACGACACCCCCGGTTTCAACTGGCCCGCGGTCTGCTGCTGTTTGCCTGTTCGATCCTGGCGTTTTTCAGCCTCAAGTACATGCCGGTGGGCGAGTTCACGGCGATCGCTTTGCTCGCCCCTTTGGTCATCACCGTGTTTGCCGCCTGGAAGCTGAAAGAAAAAATCCGCCCCTTGCGCTGGGCGCTGCTGGTCGGCGGCTTCATCGGCACCCTGGTCATCATCCGCCCGGGCACCCACCACTTTGACTGGACTGTCGTCTTGCCCCTGATGCTGGTGGGCACCAACTCGGCCTTTCAGATCCTGACCATCCACATGGCCAAGACAGAAGACCCGATCACGATGCACTTTTATACCGGCTGGATCGGCACCCTGCTGGCTACCGTGGCCTTGCCTTTTGTATGGGAGATGCCGGCCGACTGGACCGTCTGGCTGCAGCTCTTGATCATGGGCGTGCTGGCTTCCATTGGCCACTTCCTGTTGATCCTGGCCTATGGCCGCGCCCCTGCGGCCACACTCACGCCCTATATGTACGCACAGATCGGTTTTGGCGTGTTGGGGGGCTGGGTGGTGTTTGGTCACCTGCCCGACCAGTGGACCTTCGTGGGCATGGGACTGATCGCGCTGTGTGGCGCACTGGGGGCCTGGCTCACCGTGCGCGAGAGCCGCGTGACCATTGAACCGATTGAATCTTGAATTGCCATGGCCCAGTTTTTCAGCGTCCACCCCGACAACCCCCAAGCGCGATTGCTCAAGCAAGCCGTGCAACTGCTGGCCCAAGGCAGCGTGCTGGCGGTGCCCACCGACTCCAGCTACGCCCTGGTCTGCCACCTGGACGACAAGGCCGCCGCCGACCAGCTGCGCCGTGTGCGCGGTGTGGACGAGAAGCACCACCTGACCTTGCTGTGCCGCGACCTGAGCGAGCTGGCCAACTACGCCCGCGTGGACAACAAACAGTTCCGCACCATCAAGCAAGCCACACCGGGGCCCTTCACCTTCATCTTGGAAGCGACCAAGGAAGTGCCCCGCCGCGTGAGCCACCCCCAGCGCAAAACCATTGGTCTGCGCGTGCCAGCCCACAAAGTCCTGCAAGACTTGCTCGAGTTGCACGGCGCGCCCCTGCTGGCCGCCACCTTGATCCTGCCTGGCGATGACGGACCGCTCAACGACCCTGAAGAGATCCGCGAACGCCTGGAGCACCAAGTGGGCGCGGTCATCGATGCGGGTGCCTGCTCGCTGGAGCCCACCACGGTGGTGGACATGACCGGCGACAGCCCCGAAGTGCTGCGCCACGGGCAAGGCGATCCGGGCTTGCTGGGTCTGTGAGCTTCTTGAGGTCTGAGACAATCGGGGGGTGAATATTTCCGACCTCATCCAAACTGTCCTGATCTACGCCCTGCCGGTCATCTTTGCGATCACCCTGCACGAAGCCGCTCACGGCTATGCCGCGCAGCGCTTGGGCGACTCGACTGCGGCCATGTTGGGTCGGGTCACGCTCAACCCGCTGCCGCACATCGACCCCATGGGCACGATCTTGATGCCGCTCTTGCTGTACTTCAGCACCGGTGGCGCTTTCCTGTTCGGTTATGCCAAGCCGGTGCCGGTGCGCTTTGACCGTCTGCGCCACCCCAAACGCGACATGGTTTGGGTGGCTTTGGCCGGGCCTGCGGCCAATTTGTTGCAAGCGCTGCTGTGGGGCATCGTGCTGTACGTGCTGGCCGGTGCGGGCATTACCGAGCGCTTTTTCATCGAGATGTGCAAGGCAGGCATGCTGACCAATGTGGTCATGTTCGCCTTCAACCTGTTTCCGCTGCCCCCGCTGGACGGTGGCCGCATTCTGGTGGGCTTGCTGCCTTGGCGGCAGGCCATCATGGTCTCCAAGATCGAGCCTTGGGGCTTTTTCATCGTCATGGCGCTGGTCATCACGGGCGTGGTCAACAGTCTGTGGATGCAACCGCTGATTGGCATCACATTTGATCTGCTCAAACTTACGCTGAGCCCATTGGCCGCCCTGATTCGCTGAAGCCTGAGCCCTGAACCTTATTCGCTGATATCCCTCATGACATCCACCAACCGCACCCGCGTTCTCACTGGCATCACCACCACCGGCACACCGCACCTGGGCAACTATGTCGGGGCCATCCGCCCCACAGTGCAAGCCAGCCTCAACGCCAACACCGACGGTTTTTACTTTCTAGCCGATTACCACGCCCTCATCAAATGCGATGACCCGGCCCGCATCCAGCGCTCCACACTGGAGATCGCCGCCAGTTGGATCGCCTCCGGTCTGGACACCGACAAGGTCACTTTTTACCGCCAGTCCGACATCCCGGAAATCCCTGAACTCACCTGGTTCCTCACCTGCGTGACGGGCAAAGGCGTGCTCAACCGCGCCCACGCCTACAAGGCGGCCGTGGACAAGAACAACGCAGCAGGTCACGACACCGATGCCGACGTGACCGCAGGCCTGTTCATGTACCCCGTGCTGATGGGGGCCGACATCCTGATGTTCAAGGCGCACAAAGTGCCCGTGGGCCGCGACCAGATCCAGCACATCGAGATGGCGCGTGACATGGCGTCGAGCTTCAACCACCTGTACGGCGAACACTTTGTGTTGCCCGAAGCGGTGGTCGAAGAATCGGTGGCCCTTCTGCCCGGCCTCGATGGCCGCAAGATGAGCAAGAGCTACGACAACACTATCCCGCTGTTTGCGCCCGCCGCACAAATGCGCAAACAAATCGCCAGTATCGTCACCGACTCCAAAGCGCCTGGTGAAGCCAAGAGCACCGAGGGCTCGGCCCTGTTCCAGATTTACCAGGCCTTTGCCAGCGCCGAAGAAACCACCGCATTGGCCCAAGCCTTTGCCGATGGCATCGCCTGGGGCGATGCCAAGCAAGTGCTGTTCGAGCGCATCGACCGCGAAATCGCACCCATGCGCCAGCAGTACCAGGAACTGATCAACAACCCCGGCAAGCTCGACCAGATCCTGCTGGCCGGTGCCGACAAAGCCCGCCAGATGGCGACGCCCTTCATCAAGGAACTGCGTCACGCGGTAGGCCTGCGCCCCTTGTCATCGGTCAACAGCGCATCCACGGCCAAAGACAGCAAAGTGGCGCTGCCCAGTTTCAAGCAATACCGCGAAAAAGATGGTCAGTTTTATTTCAAACTGGTCGATGCTCAAGGGCAGTTGTTGTTGCAAAGCAAAGGCTTTGCCTCGCCGAAAGAGGCCGGGCAGACCATTGGACGTTTGCAAACAGAAGGCCTGCTCTGCCTTGAAACCCTGTCGAACATGCTGCAAGCATGGCCCTCTGAAATGCTGCCGCTGATCGAACAGAGCCTCACACAACTTCGCCTCATGGCACAAAAAAACGATAAATGATTTTGTAGATTTCAACAAAATTCTCGCAAAATCACTAAATAGCTGTTATCCTTATACTTTCCGTCTAACACCGAGATTCAAATCATGACTGTTTACGTCATTGACGATCACCCTCTGATGCGCGATGCGCTGACCATGCTGGTTCACCGTGTCAAACCCGTCCTGAAAATCATCCCGATTCCTAAATTGAACGTGGTGGAATCCACGGTCGAGAAGAACGGTGCGCCTGAATTGTTCTGCCTGGATTTGCAACTGCCCGACACCTTGGGCATGTCCGGCGTTCAACTGCTCAAAGCCAAGTACCCTGATGTGCCTTTGGCTGTGGTCACCAGCTCCAGCGCCAGTGAATTTGAAGAGCGCTGCTTGCAGGCAGGTGCAGATGTCTTCATCGAAAAATCCAGCAACCCGACACAGATCATTGCCGCACTGAAAGCGTTGCTGATCACGGAAGAAGAGTCTGAAGAGGCAGCGGCCAATCCAACGGCTGGCCCCACCAAACTTTCCAAGCGCCAAAAGCAATTGATTCTGATGCTGGACCAAGGCTTGTCCAATCGTGATATCGCCGCAAAACTCAACATCAGTGAGCACACCGTGAAGGTTCACTTCTGGCGTCTGTTCCGCCGCCTGGGCGTCAACAGTCGCACCCAAGCCCTGCACTTTGCACGGACCAACGGCTGGTTGAGTATTTGATCCCTGCCAAGCCTTGACCTGAAAAAAGCCCCGCATTGCGGGGCTTTTTTATTTCTTCTTGTTCACGATATCCGGCGTCACCGCATCGAGCACATTCACCGTGGTCTTGACGCCGTACACCACAGCAGAACCCGCGGCATCAGCAATGGCCAGCAAAGTGCAGCCAGACAATACGAAAGCGCTCAGCGCCACAGCGATACATTTCAATAAGTTCATCTCAAACACTTCTTCATCAGTGAGTAGGAATTCAAGATGCCAAGAAAAAACCCCGCAAAGCGGGGTTTTTGTTTTGGCGGAGCAAGAGGGATTCGAACCCTCGATACGGTATAACCGTATACCGGATTTCGAGTCCGGCGCATTCGACCACTCTGCCATCGCTCCTGAGTAATCTTGTCAAGCCTCAGATTCTATCAGAGCCCTCAGGGCTTTCTGGGCGAGATCACTTGTGCATTGCGCGGCGCCATCGTCAAAAGAACCAGACTGTTGCTCAGCATGCCGCCATCGATCAACTCCACCGTGGCTGTGCGCTCCTGGCGAGTCAACACCAACAAGCTGGATTTGCCTCGCACAGCCGAAACCACTGTCCAGCCCTGCGCCGGATAAGTCTCCAAAAAAAAGCCATACGCCGCATCCGGATTGCGCCCCACATCCAGCACCACGCGCCCGACCCAGTTGTCCCCGGAGCCGATGATCAGCGACTGATCCCCCAGCAAACGGGCACCTGCGGGCAAGCTCAACTGCCCCAGCAACTGGCTGGCGTTTTGAACCTTGCCATCCACGCCCACACTCACGGCAGGCACGGGCGGCGCACTGGAGCACGCAGCAACCAAAACCACCAGCATCGCTGCAGCGATGAAAGACAAACGGGAAGTCACAGGCAGGCTCCTTGAAAACACCGAGATGAGGTCACACGCTCAACAGCGACTGTCCACCCATATAGGGACGCAAGACCTCAGGCACGGTGACCGAACCATCGGCGTTTTGGTAGTTCTCGAGCACCGCCACCAGCGCACGGCCCACAGCCAGGCCCGAACCGTTCAAGGTGTGCACCAGTTCGTTCTTACCTTGCGCGTTCTTGAAGCGGGCTTGCAAACGGCGGGCCTGGAATGCCTCGCAGTTGGACACCGAGCTGATCTCGCGGTAGGTCTGCTGCGCGGGCACCCAGACCTCCAGGTCATAGGTCTTGGTCGCGCCAAAGCCCATATCACCGGTGCACAGGCTCATCACGCGGTAAGGCAAGCCCAGCTTTTGCAAGATCGCCTCGGCATGGCCGGTCATGGCTTCAAGGGCTTCGTAACTTTTCTCGGGGTGCACGATCTGCACCATCTCGACCTTATCGAACTGGTGCTGACGGATCAGGCCCCGCACATCTCGCCCGCCGCTGCCCGCTTCAGAACGGAAGCACGGGGTGTGTGCCGTCAACTTGATCGGCAAATCGCTCTCCGCCACGATTTCATCGCGCACCACGTTGGTCAACGTGACTTCAGAGGTGGGGATCAAGTACAGCGCCTGGCTTTCTTCGCCCTCTTGGCCGCCTTTGTTGGCCGCAAACAGATCGGCCTCAAACTTGGGCAACTGGCCCGTGCCGCGCAAAGTGTCGGCATTCACGATGTAAGGCGTGTAGCACTCGGTGTAACCGTGCTCACGGGTCTGGGTGTCAAGCATGAACTGCGCCAATGCGCGGTGCAACTGGGCAATCGGGCCACGCATGAAGGTGAAACGCGAACCCGACAATTTGACACCGGTGTCAAAGTCCAAGCCCAGCTTCTCGCCAATGTCCACGTGGTCTTTGATTTCGAAGTCAAACGCACGCACAGTGCCCCAGCGGCGCACCTCGACGTTGCCATGCTCGTCCTCGCCCACGGGCACGCTGTCATGCGGCAAATTGGGCACGGCCAGCAACAAGGTCTGCAGCTCGGCTTGGAGCGCATCCAGGCGCTGCGCCGAAGCATCCAGCTCGTCCTTGATGGCGCTCACCTGGGCCATCACCGCATCGGCTTCGGCGTGCTGGCCCTTGCCCTTGAGCATGCCAATTTGCTTGGACAGGCTGTTGCGCTGGCTTTGCAGCTCTTCGGTGCGGGTTTGCAGGGTTTTGCGTTCACCCTCCAAAGCGCGAAAAGCATCCACATTCAGGAAGGGCTGGGGATTTTTACGGGTCTGCAAACGTGCAACAGCAGCGTCCAGATCTTTGCGGAGAAGAACAATATCAAGCATGCCTGCATTGTAGTGAACCCGCCACAACCGTAATCGGCATTTGCATGAGCAGCACCCTGCGCGGGGGACTGCTCCTGTAAAAATCAAGCCTTCAGATCTTGAGGCCTTTGGGCAATGGAAACTTGATGGTTTCCTGAATGCCGTCCAGCGTGCGCACCGAGACCGCACCCAAATCGCGCAGGCGTTGGATCACCGCTTGCACCAACACATCTGGGGCCGAGGCACCCGCCGTCAGGCCCACCTTGTTCTTGCCGTTGAACCATGCCGGGTCCAGATCCGCCGCGCTGTCCACCATGTAGGCCGGTGTACCCAAGCGATCGGCCAGCTCGCGCAAGCGGTTGCTGTTGGAGCTGGTGGGGCTGCCCACCACGATCACCACATCGACTTGCGGGCTGAGCAGTTTGACCGCGTCCTGGCGGTTTTGGGTGGCGTAGCAAATGTCTTGTTGCTTGGGCTCACGCACTTGCGGAAAGCGGGCTTTGACCGCCGCCACAATCTCGGCCGCATCGTCCACGCTCAACGTGGTCTGCGTCACCACCGCCAACAACTCGGTCTGGGCAGGCTGCACCTTGGCCACATCGGCCACGTCTTCCACCAAGTGGATGCCGCTGTCGAGTTGACCCATGGTGCCTTCCACCTCGGGGTGGCCCTTGTGGCCGATCATGATGAACTCGTAGCCTTCTTTGTGCAGCTTGGCCACTTCCACATGGACCTTGGTCACCAGCGGACAGGTCGCGTCAAAAATGCGAAACCCACGCTGCTGCGCCTCTTGCTGCACCGCCAGGCTCACGCCATGGGCGCTGAAGATCAGCGTCGCGCCGGGCGGCACTTCTGACAACTCTTCAATGAAAATCGCGCCCTTGTCCTTGAGGTCGTTGACGACATAAGTGTTGTGCACAATTTCGTGGCGCACATAGATGGGGCGACCAAACTTGGCCAGCGCATGCTCGACGATGTCAATCGCCCGGTCCACCCCCGCGCAAAAACCACGCGGCTCGGCCAACACCACTTCGGACGTCATCACAGCACCCCGATCAGCTGGACTTCAAAGGTGACCGGCTGGCCGGCCAGCGGGTGGTTGAAGTCAAACAGCACCGCGCCATCATCGCCCACCTGCAAGACCGTGCCCGCATAAGTGCCCATGCCATCGGGCGTGGGGAACTGCACCACATCGCCTGCGGCGTACTTTTCCATCGGGTCACCCAGATCGTTGAGCAGCTTGCGAGCCACCCACTGCTGCATGTCAGGGTTGTGGTCCCCAAAGGCCTCGCCTGCTGGCAACTCCAGCACCGTGCGTGTGCCTTCGGCCAGGCCCATCAGGCGCTGCTCCATGGCGGGTGTCAGCTCGCCCGAGCCCAGTGACAAAGTGGCAGGTTTTTCGTTGAAGGTGTTGATGATGTCCCCCTGCGGCCCTGCAAGGCGGTAGTGAAGTGTCAAAAAAGAACCGGGTTGGACTGTGGACATAAGGGTTTTCTGGAATGCCGCCAAAGCGGGCAAACGGGCATAAAGAAGCCACTATTGTAAAAAGCCAGGCTGACCCGTCCCCTTCATGGGGGCTTGTGAGCCCCAAGGCTGCTCCAGGGAGGGGCTTCAAATGGGCATCAAGGACTTGCCGCCAGATGCGCGGCCACGGGAAAAACTGCTCGACCGTGGCCCCCAAGCCCTGAGCGATGTGGAACTTTTGGCCATCTTGCTGCGCACCGGCATGGCTGGCAAAAACGTGTTTGAACTCTCGCAGGAGCTGCTGGCCACGGGCGGCATCGCGGGCTTGCTGCAAGCCTCCGCCGGATCGCTCAAATTGGTCAAAGGCCTGGGGCCGGCCAAACAAGCCGAACTCCTGGCCGTGTTTGAATTCGCCCGCCGCGCCCTGAGCCAGCGCCTGCAAGAGCGCGAGGCCTTCCACACGCCCGACGCGGTCAAGCACTACCTGCAACTGCAGCTGGCCCACAAAAACCACGAAGTCTTTGCCGTGCTGTTTCTGGACAGCCAAAACCGCATGCTGGCCATGGAAGAGCTCTTTCGCGGCACGCTCAGCCAAACCAGTGTCTACCCGCGCGAAGTGGTCATGCGCGCCCTGCACCACCAGGCCGCAGCCGTGGTGCTGTCGCACAACCACCCCAGCGGCTCGGTCCAGCCCAGCCGGGCCGACGAAGCTTTGACCCAAAACCTCAAAGCCTCTTTGGCGCTGGTGGATGTGCGCGTGCTCGACCACATCATCGTGGGTCAGGGGCAGTCGCTGTCCATGGCCGAACAAGGCCTGATGTGAATCGCTCAATCGCGCGCAGGGGCGCTACTCCAACAGGGGTAGTGTGGGAGCAGCGCCCCTGCGCGCGATCGGAGGTGGTGGTCCGCGAGCAATCGCACACGGGGTGAAGCTCCCACAGGGCTGCTGTAGGAGCCGCACCCTGTGCGCGATGGCCGGTAAACTCACGGCTTTTGTCATTTCAAGCCGACCATGTCCCACTACCACCTCTACGCCATCGGCAACGCCCTGGTCGATACCGAATACGAAGTCTCTGACGCACTTTTGCAAACCATGGGCGTGAGCAAGCGGCACATGACTTTGATCGACACCGCGCAACGCGCCGAACTGCTGGGCCATGTGCAAGGCCTGCACGCCCGCCGCACCGGCGGTGGCTCGGCAGGCAACACGGTGGTGGCGCTGGCCCAACTGGGCGGCAAGGCGTTTTACTCCTGCCGCGTGGCCGACGACGAGCTGGGCGCTTTTTACAGCCAAGACCTGCAAGCCAACGGCGTGGCCACCAACCTGACCCACACCCCCGCGCAAGAAGGCCAAACCGGCAGCTGCATGGTGCTGGTCACGCCCGATGCCGAGCGCAGCATGTGCACCTTCCTCGGGGCCACCTCGCAACTCGACGCCAGCGCCTTGCACCCGCACGACATCGCCAAGGCCAAGATCTATTACATGGAAGGCTACCTGGCCGCTTCGCCCACCGGCCTCGAAGCCGCTGTCAAAGGCCGCCAGATCGCCATCGAACACCAAGTGCAAACCGCTCTGACTCTGAGCGATGTGAGCATGATCAACTTCTGCCGAGCAGGCCTGGAAGCCATGATCGGCAACGGTCTGGACTACCTGTTTGCCAACGAAGAGGAAGCGCAAACCTGGTGCGGCACGACCGACCTGGACGCTATCATCGGCCAGCTGTCACAGCTGGCCACCACCGTGTGCCTGACGCGCGGCCCCAAAGGCTGCATCGTGGTGCAAGGTGGCAGCCGCATCGAAGTGCCTGCCGTGCCAACAAAAGCCGTGGACACCAACGGCGCTGGCGACATGTTTGCCGGTGCCTTCCTGTACGGCATCACCCACGGCCAAAGCCCCGCACAAGCCTCAGCGCTGGCCAACCGCGCCGCAGCCGCCGTGGTCAGCCAGCACGGCAACCGCCTGACAGCTGCGCAACTGCAAGCCATCGCAGCTCAGGCTTAAGTCTGGATCAGGCCATCCACCACCTGGATGGTCTTGTCGCACTGCGCCCCCAGAGCGGGGTTGTGCGTGACCAACAGCACCGTGGTGCCCTGCTCCTGGTTGATGCGACGCAAAAGCGCAAACACCGCATCCGCACTCTTGGTGTCCAGATTGCCGGTGGGCTCGTCGGCCAACAGCAGCGCCGGGTTCATGGCCAGAGCGCGGGCCAGCGCCACGCGCTGCTGCTGCCCGCCGCTCATGTTGCCCGCCATGTTGTTTTTCCAGGGCGTCAGGCCCACGCTCTCCAGCAAGGCTTCGGCGCGTTCTTGCATCTCGCGGTTCGGAAAACCCGCTGCGCCCAACATGGGCATCATCACATTTTCCAGCGCGGTGAAGGCCGAAATCAGGTGGTGGTACTGGAAGACAAAACCAATGTGGTGCCCGCGCAAGCGCGTCAGCGCCTGATCGGCCAGCTGCGTGGTCTCTTCGCCGGCCATTTGAAGCAAACCTGACGTTGGCCGATCCAGCAATCCAATGATGTTGAGCAAGGTGCTCTTGCCCGAGCCCGATGGCCCCATCACCGCGCAAAAGTCACCCCGGTGCAGCGTCAGGTCAATGCCGTGCAGCACCTCGGTCTCGATGCCCGTGCCCACATTGAAGGCCTTGCGCACGCCCTGCAGGCGCACCACCACATCGGGCTTAGCCATGGATGGCCTCCACCGGGTTCAACCGCGCCGCCCGCAGCGCCGGGGCATAAGCTGCCGCCAAGCCCGTCACCGTGGCCAGGCCCAGGGCCATGGCAAACAGTTTCGGATCCAACACCAAGGGAAACAGCGGCGTGCCATCGGCATTCAAAGCCAAGTGCTGCCACAGCACCAAACCCACGGCCCCCACCACACAGCCCAGCACCGCGCCACCCCAGCCGAGTAAACCACCTTGCAGCAAAAACACGCGCAGCACCTGTCCGCGCGAAATGCCCATGGCCCGCAAGATGCCGATCTCGCGCGACTTCTGCACCACCGACACCACCAACACACTGGCAATGCCAAAGGCCACCGACAGTCCTACAAAAAACCGGATCGCTGTGTTGGCCGTCGTCTGCGCACTCAATGCAGCAAAAAACTGCGCACCGGTCTTGATCCAGCTGTCGGCCTCCAGGCCCGTCACCGCTTGAATGCGCTGAGCGATCACTTCGGCCGCGTACACATCGCGCACCGTGAGCTCGATGCTGGTCACGCCCCCGAGCAGGTCAAGGACGCTTTGCGCCGTGCGCAGCGCCACAAAGGTGCTGCGCTGGTTGGCCCCCTTGTTGCCCAGGTCAAACACACCGCTCACCGTGAGCGTGGTGGCCACGCCCGCCGCATTGGCCACACGCAATTTATCGCCCACATCCACCCCCAGGTCGCTGGCCAACTCCAGGCCAATCAGGATGTCCTGCCCCGTCAGGCGCGACGCACCGCGCACCATTTTGTCGGGCAGCTTGACGATCAGAAAATAATCGTCTGACTCCACCCCCGTCAGGCTGATGGCGCGGCTCGCGCTGCCGCGCACCGCCAAGGCCGAGCCGCCGACCACGGGCGATGCCACCACCACATCGGGCATGCGGCGAACGGTGCTGAGCACAGACTGCCACTGGTCCATGGACTTGAGCCTTTGCAGCGGCGGCTGCACGATGGCCGCGTCCACTTCCTTGGGCGTGGTGGCGTGCAAGGTCCGGGTGACCTCTTTGCTGGGCAGCAGCTGGATGTGCGACTGCGCCGACAAGACCCGCGCAATGAAGTTGCCCTGCAAACCCGCCAGCAGCGCCGACATGAACACAATCACCCCGACCCCAATGGCCACGCCCACCAAAATGAAAACCGTCTGCAAGCGCCCTTCGCGCAAAAAACGGATCGCCACAATCCACTCAAACGGCAACCACGGCTTGAACATCTGTCCGTCCGATCAAGGCGCACGCACGCGCTGGCCAGCCCGCAAGGCATTGGGCAAAGCCATCACCACATCGCCTTCGCGCAAGCCGTCCAGCACCTCCACCCACGCCCCACCGCGCAAGCCCAGCTTGACCGGCCGATGCAGCGCATGCCCCGCGTCCAGCAGCCACACCCAAGGGGCAGCCAAGTTGATGTCGTTGACATGGGCTACCGGCAGCGCCAGCGCCTGCGGCTTGCGGGCCACCTCCATGTCCACCGAGACCGTCATGTCTTGCTTGAGGTAGGGCACTGGCTCGGGCACATCCAGCTTGATCTCGACCGCGCCGGTCTGCGCATTGACGCCAGGGTTGATGAAGGCCACCTGCGCCTTGAATTTTTGCTGCGGATAAGCATCGGCCGAAGCCAGGGCTGGCTGGCCCAGCGCAATCAGGCGCAAGTTCTTTTCGTCGATCTGCACCACCAGCTGGATCGCGCCATCGGGGGACAAGGTCATCAAAACCTTGCCCGCCTGCACTACATCGCCCACCTCCACCTTGCGGCCAATGAGCTGGCCACTGACCGGGGCCCGGATCACCGCATAGCGAGCCTTGGCGCGGAGCACCTCGGCATTGGCCTGCGCCTCGGCCACAGCCCCCATGGCCAGGGCGTGCTCGGCTCCGCCTGCCTGCGTCGAAGCCCATTGCTTTTGGGCGGACAGCATCTGCGCATCGGCCAGCGCCAGGGCCTTGCGCGACTCGTCCAGTGCGGCTTGACCGATGAAGCCTTGTTCAAACAAGGCCAGGTTGCGCTGCCAACTGCTGCGTGCCGTGTCCAAACTGGCCTGCGCCTGCCTGAGCATCTGCTGCTGCACCGGCGCTTGCAATTCATGGAGTTGCCGCAGCTTGCCCTGCGCCTGGGCCACGGCCAACTCGGCCTGCCGCTTGGCCGAATCCAGCTCTGCGCTCACCAACTCGACCAGCACATCACCGGCCTGCACACGCTGCCCCTCGGACACCGGTACACGCGCCACGGTGCCCGTGATCTGTGCGCCCACGTCCACACGGTGCGGCGTTTCCACCCGGCCAGTGGCCACCACGGTCTGCAGCAAATCGCGCCGCTGCACGGCCTCAGTCTGGACCTGTGGGCCCATCCACCAACGCCAAAGCGCCAGCCCCACCACCAGAGCCAGCACACCCCACAACAAAGAACCGCCATGCAGGCGAATCCAGGTCCAAACAGCATTCATGCGGACCATTGTGTGAGGCCGTTAAGCCAGCGCTCATGATCCAAGTCAAGCTTCGCCCTCGTGCAGGGTGTGTGTCAGCCAACTGGGCAACAATACCGCCTGTCCCCTTATCTACACCCCTAACTCTTATGAAAAAAATACTGCTTTTGGGTTCTGGTGAACTCGGCAAAGAATTCGTCATCAGCGCCAAGCGTTTGGGCTGCCACGTGATCGCCTGCGACAGCTACGCCGGTGCCCCGGCCATGCAAGTGGCCGACGAGTTTTGCGTCTTCAGCATGCTCGACGAAGCGCCACTGCGTGCGGCCATTGCCAAGTACCAGCCCGATTTGATCGTCCCTGAGATCGAAGCCATCCGCACCGAAGTGCTGCTCGATGTCGAAAAACAAGGCTTTGAAGTCATCCCCAGCGCCCGCGCCGCCAACCTGACCATGAACCGCGACCGCATCCGCGACGTGGCGGTGGGCCTGGGCGTGCGCACCGCCAAATTCAGCTACGCCGACTCGGCCGCCGAGCTGCTGGCCCGCGCCACCGCGATCGGCTTTCCGGTCGTCATCAAGCCGGTCATGAGCTCATCGGGCAAAGGCCAGAGCGTGGCCAAGACGGCCGCAGATGTGCAAGCCAGCTGGGATTACGCCTGCGCGGGCATGCGCGGCGACCGCCAAAAAGTCATCGTCGAAGAGTTCATCCACTTCGAGTTTGAAATCACCCTGCTCACCGTGCGCCAACGCAAAGGCCCCACGCTGTTTTGCCCGCCGATTGGCCACGTGCAAGAGCGCGGCGACTACCAGTACAGCTGGCAGCCCCAGGGCATGAAGCCTGAGCAAATCCAAGCCGCGCAAGACATGGCCGAAAAAGTCACCACCGACCTGGGTGGCGCGGGCCTGTTTGGCGTGGAGTTTTTCGTGACCAAAGACGAGGTGATCTTCAGCGAACTTAGCCCCCGCCCGCACGACACCGGCATGGTCACGCTGACCAGCCAGAATCTGAGCGAGTTCGACCTGCATGCGCGTGCTGTGCTGGGCCTGCCGATCCCAGTGATCGAGTGCATCGAAGGCGCCAGCGCCGTGGTGCTGGCCGACAAGGAAGGCAGCAATCCGACATTCACGGGTGTCGAAGCCGCCTTGAGCGAGCCCGGCGTGGACGTGCGCATCTTTGGCAAGCCCACCACCCGGCCCTACCGCCGCATGGCGGTTGCCCTGGCCAAAGGCCCCAATGCATTGCAGCGGTCACGGGACGCAGCAGGCAAGATCCAAGTGGTGGTCTGACCCCCTGAGGAGTCCGCAGAGGCCGCCCTCTTCCCCGATGGGCAGCAGATCAAATGGGTGCAGAAGAGCCAAACCGACGATCCCGTTGCTGGAACCATTCGATGGCTTTGGCCATGCGTTCAGGGGTGAAGTCAGGCCAGAGGTCATCGGTGTAATACAACTCGGCGTAAGCCGCTTGCCAGAGCATGAAATTGCTGATGCGCGATTCGCCCCCCGTGCGAATGAGCAGGTCCACTTCGGGCGCATAGGCTGTGCTCAGGTAACCGGCCAGCGCTTCTTCGGTCATGTCTTGAAGGCTTTGTCCGGGGTGGTTTTTTTGCCAGGCTTGGGCGGCCTGAACCATGTCCCAGCGACCGCCGTAGTTGGCACAAACCGTGAGTGTGATCGCCTGATTGTGGGCGGTGGTGGCTTCTGCACGGGCAATGAGGTCTTGCAAGGCTGGCAAGAATCGGGAGGTGTCGCCCACGACCTTGAGGCGCACACCGTTGTCGTTCATGCTGTCGACCTCTTTTTGCAAGTAGGTCATGAACAGGCTCATGAGGCTGGAGACTTCTTCTTCGGGACGTTTCCAGTTTTCGGTGCTGAAGGCAAAGAGGCTGAGGTGGGGAATGCCCATTTCGGCACAACTTTTGACAATGTCACGCACCCGCTTGGCACCTGCCGCATGGCCCAAGGCCGCAGGCATGAAACGCTTTTTGGCCCAACGACGGTTGCCGTCCATGATGATGGCAATGTGTTGCGGCAGTGGATTCTTGGGTGTGGACAAGGGCTGGCTTTGGCTGATTGGCAACAGATTTTAGTGGCTTTGCTGACCCGAATAATGAGCACTCAATCTGAGTGGTGTCCAGATGTAGGCGCAACGACCGTTTTGATCGAAGCCGGCCAGATCACACTGCAAGAAAACAAGCCGACCTGCACTTCAATCGGTGATTTCGACTTGGTGGTGCTCAACCTGTACCACAGTGGGGCGACCCAGGATTTCGAGGAGGACGGCGACGCGTTTGCTGGAGACGCTCTGGATGAGGCCTTCGATGCCGCCCAAAGCGGTGTGTTTGAGGCGCACGGTTTGGCCGGCTTTGAGGTTGCTCAGTTCCAGCAAGGTGGCGTGGTTGCGGTCCTCTTCGAGCAGGCGGATGCGATGGACGAGTTCGTCATTGATCAGGGCAGGCTCAAAACCAAAGCGCACGATGGTGGCGATGCCCTTGGTGTTGCGCACCACCGAGATGCTTTGCTCGGGTTTGCCGGGGCGAAACAGGATGTAGCGCGGAAACATGGGCTCGAATTGCGCCACGGGGCCTTGCTCTGTTTTTTTGAATTTTTTATACAGCGGCAAATAGGCTTCAAACGCCTGTTGTTCAAGATTAACCCGAGCAATTTCTTCTTGCCGGGGTTTGGTATAGGCCAGGTACCAGCGGTTTTGAGCCGTGTTTTCTGTGCTCGCGGGATTATCGGATGGCGCAAGAGTCATGGTGGTGCGAGACGGCCTGAAATAACAGCATGAAGGTTATGGATTTTAGCATTTGATTTTCAGCTGTTTTGTCAGCGCCAAATCCATGAAAAAACCCCGCGAATGCGGGGTTGGGGTGCGCTTGGCTTGGAAAACCAAGGCGAAGATTCTATCCTGATCAGGCGATCACGAATTGGTTGCGGTCTTTGCCATCGATCCATTTGGGAGCTTTGCCACGGCCAGTCCAGGTTTGCCCGGTTGCGGGGTCACGATATTTGGCGGCGACTTTACTGGCGGGCTTGCTGGCGGCTTTGGCACCGCGACCTGGGAAGATGTCATTGGCGGTCAAGCCGAATTCGGCTACCAGTTCGCGCACTTTGGCGACGGCGTCGGAAATTTCGCGCTGGCGAGCCGCAGCAATGGCTTGCTCGAGGGCTTCACGTTGTTGCAATAATTCTTTGTAGCTTTGGGTCATGACAACTCCTGAATAAAAATAGCGATACGTAAATATATCCGATTTAAATGAACCCAATGAAATTATTTAAATGACCCCAATATTGCACGGTGAACCTCCGAGATTATCCAAACAGATTATGACTTTCTGGCGGCCAGGACTTTATCGATACGCCGCCCATCCAGATCCACAATTTCAAATACCCATTCATCCAGTTCAATTTGCTGGGCCACCACAGGCAGTTGGCCCAATACATACAAGAGCAAACCGGCCAGGGTGTTGTAGCGGCCTTTGTCTTCGGCGGGCAGATCCTTGATGTCCAGCCGCGACTTGAGTTCATTGACCGGCATCAGGCCGTCGAGCAACCAGCTGCCGTCGGCCCGCTCGGTGGCCCAGGCTTCGGTTTGGGTCTCGGGTTTGAGTTCACCCGTGATGGCTTCGAGCAAGTCCAACGGAGTCAAAAGGCCCTGCACTTCGCCGTATTCATCGACCACAAACATCATGCGGCTGGGTTGGTCTCGCATTTGTTCGAGCAACTCCATGCCGGTCAGGGTTTCGGGCACAAAGTGCGCCATCTGGGCGTGGTGTTCCAGCGTGTGTGCATCGTCGGCGGGCAAAGACAGCAATTGCGAGACGCTGACCACGCCTTGCACATGGCCGAGGTCTTCGCGGCACACCGGATACCAGGAATGGTTGCCCTCGATCCGCATTTGGTTGATGCGCTCCATGGCCTCACGCGTGGTCAGGCTGGCTTCGAGCCACTGGATGTCGCCGCGCGGCGTCATCATCGAGGTCAGGGGCCGGTCGTCCAAATGAAAGACATTGCGCACCATCTGGTGTTCGTGCTCTTCGATCAGGCCAGCGCTCACACCTTCGGCCAGGCTGGCGGTGATTTCTTCTTCGGTGACTTCCTGGCTGCCCTTGCTGTCGATGCGCATGAGCTTGAGCATGCCCTGGGTAGCCAGCGACAGCAGTTTGACAAAGGGCCCAGCCACTTTGGCCAGCCAGGCCATGGGCCGCGCCACCACGCGGGCCACGGCCTCGGGGTAGAGCTGGCCAATGCGCTTGGGCACCAGTTCGCCAAAGATGATGGTGGTGAACGTGATGAGCGTGACCACGATGGCCGTGGCGCTGACACTGGCGACCGAGGCGCTCAAGCCCCAGCCGATCAGCACTTGCGCCAACGACGCGCTGAAGGCGGCCTCGCCCACGATGCCATTGAGCACACCGATCGAGGTGATGCCGACCTGGACGGTGGAGAGGAATTGAGTAGGTTCTTCGAGCAGCTTCAGGGCGGCTTGTGCGCCTTTGTCACCGGCCTCGTCCATGACCGCCAAACGCGCCTTGCGGCTGGACGCCAGCGCCAGCTCGGACATGGCAAACACGCCGTTGAGCAAGGTCAGGAAAACAATCAGCAAAAAATCCATGTCCTCATTGTAGGAGCAGCGCCCCATGCGCTGTGGGGCTTGAATGCCGCACAATCCGTGCATGTCTGTTTATTTGATCGGCGATATCCAG
Organism: Pseudomonadota bacterium; assembly: GCA_041169105.1. GTDB lineage: Bacteria > Pseudomonadota > Gammaproteobacteria > Burkholderiales > Burkholderiaceae_C > Limnohabitans_A. Next base: position 27,284 of record JBEEJQ010000003.1, read on the forward strand.
GGCTGCGATGCCGCGCTGCAGCGTTTGCTGGACAAACTCGCGTTTTCGCCCAGCCGCGACCAGCTGTTTGTGCTCGGCGATCTGGTCAACCGGGGGCCCGATTCGGCGGGCACTTTGCGCCGCCTGATGGCATTGGGCGCTTCGGTGCAATGTGTGCTGGGCAACCACGATCTGCACTTGCTGGCCATGGCCTCAGGCGCCAGCCCCAGCAAACGCCAGGACACGCTGCACGATCTGTTGAGCGCACCCGACCGCGATGCGATGCTCGATTGGCTGCGCCATCAGCGCATGGCGATCTGGGCGCACGGTGTGCTGATGGTGCACGCGGGTGTTTTGCCTTCATGGACGGCGGCGCAAACGATCGCTTTGGCCGCCGAGGTGGAGCAGGTCTTGCAGGGCCCGCAGGTGACCGAATTTTTCAAACAGATGTATGGCAATCAACCAGCCGCGTGGCGCGATGACCTGACGGGCATGGACCGCATCCGAGTGATTGTCAATGCGCTGACCCGTCTGCGTTTTTGCTCGGCCGATGGGGTGATGGAGTTCGATGCCAAGGAAGGTGCCGACCAAGCGCCTGCGGGTTTCATGCCCTGGTTTGATGTGCGCGGTCGCCAGACGGCTGAGGTGACCGTGGCCTTTGGTCACTGGTCCACCTTGGGCTGGCTCAACCGCCCGGATGTGCTGGCTCTGGACACCGGTTGCGTGTGGGGCGGCTGCCTGAGTGCCTTGCGGCTGTCACACAGCGGCGACCATGAGTTGATTCAGGTGAAGTGCGAACAAGCCCAAAAGCCCGGTTAGTCCCCTTGCAGGAGCCGGACCCCGTCCGCGATGAGCTGAATCAGCCTGCGGGCTTGAGCAGCACCACCAAGGCCCCTGCCCCGCCTTCGGCGGGTTTGGCTTGGACAAAGGCCATGACCTGGTTTTTTTGCACCAGCCAGCTGTGCACCTTGGACTTGAGCACCGGCGTTTTGCCGGGGGAGCCCAAGCCCTTGCCGTGCACCACGCGCAGACAGCGCAGGCCTTGGCGGTGGGCGTTGCGGATGAATTCGGCCAGCGCCACGCGGGCCTCTTCGGTGCGCAGGCCATGCAGATCCACTTCACCCTGAATCGCCCAATCGCCTTTGCGCAATTTGTGCGTCACATCGCGGCCAATGCCGGGACGGCGAAAGCTGAGCATTTCGTCGGTGTCGAGCAAGGTGCTGGCATCGAACTCGTCGCTCAGTGCATCGCGCAGCACGGCTTGTTCGTCTTTTTGGCGTTGCTTGGCCACCGGGGCCACCACCGACTTCACGGCAGGGGCCTGCGTCGTGTGGGGCATGCGTTTGACAGCGCCCACAGCCAACTCGAAAAGTTTGCTCTCGGCTTCGCGCTGGCGAGCGGCGGCAGCGCGGGCTGCGGCTTCGGCCTGGGCTTTTTCATGGGCCTGGGCCAATTGTTTCTGGACCTTCTTGAGGTCCTGCAAGGAATTGATTTTCACCGGCTGTCCTGTGGTCGTGCGTGGCGCTCAAGCGCCTCGGTTGCGCATCCAGTCGGCGGTCTGGAAAAAGCTTTTGTTCAGGCGCTCGCGCAGCACCGGGTCCACGCCGGTCTCACCCATGGCCTGGTCCATGCAGGCCAGCCACTGGTCACGTTCGAGGATGCCGATCGAAAACGGCATGTGCCGCATGCGCAGGCGCGGATGGCCAAAGCGCTCGATGTAATGGTCGGGGCCGCCGAGCCAGCCGCACAAAAACCAGGCCAGTTTGTCGCGGGCGTCTTGCAAAGTGCTGCCGTGCGCGGCTCGTAGCTCTTTGTAAGCAAGCTCGAGGTCCATCAGGTCGTAAAACCGGTCCACCAGAGCGCGCACGCGGTCTTCACCGCCGATCCATTCAAAGGGGGTATCAAACGGTGGTTTTTCTTCGATGTGCATAGGGCTTATTGTGACGGGGATTGAGGTTCACGCAGATGGATCCCGGGTCTTCGCCCGGGATGACAGAAGAAAAACACAGATCTGTCACCCCGGACTTGATCCGGGGTCCATCCTCACTCCGTCGACTGCCGCAAAGTCTGCATGACCGGTTGGCGCAGCACGTCTGACAGGCTGAGGCTGCCTGCAGCCCAAGCCAGCACGGCCCCCAGCACACCGCCTGCCAGGGGCACCCACAAGGGCGGTATCCAGGCGAACTCAAAAGCAAAGCGGGCCAGAGCCCAGCCGAGCAACAGCGCCATGCTGCTGGCCATGAAACCGGCCAGCCAGCCCAGACCCAGCAGCTCGGTGCGCTGCACTTGCGCCAGCAACTGACGGCTGGCCCCCAGGGCGCGCATGATGGCGTATTCGCGTTCGCGTGCTTGGCGGCTGGCCCCCACGGCGGCCAGCAGCACCATCACACCCGCAGCCAGGGTGAAGCCGAACAAATACTCCACCGCACGAATGACCTGGTCCATCACGCGTTGCACTTGGGCCAGCGTGCTGCGCATGTCCACGCTGGTGATGTTGGGAAACTGCTTGACCAATGCGCTTTCAAAACCGGCTGCACCATCGGGCGTGCGAAAGGCGGCCATGTAGGTCATGGGCAAATCGGGCATTTGCGCCACAGGAAACAGCATGAAGAAATTGGCCCGCATGGAGGCCCAGTCCACCTTGCGCAGCGAGGTGATGCGGGCCTCGCGCGGCTGGCCTGCAATGTCAAAGCGCAAGGTGTCGCCGAGCTTGAGGCCCAATGTGTCGGCAATGCCTTGTTCAACGCTAAGCCCATCGGCCTCGCCGCTGAGCCAGCGGCCTGCGGTCAAGGGGTTGTGCGCGGGCAAGGTGGCGCTGTGCGAGAGGTTGATTTCACGGTCGATCAGGCGCTTGGCGCGGTCTGCGGCAAAGTCAGCGGGGCCGACTTCGCGCCCGTTGATGGCCACCAGTCGGCCACGGATCATGGGAAACCAGTCGGGCGACTGCACGCCTGCGCGCTGCAAGCTGGCCAAAAAGTCCAGCGCTTGTTCGGGTTGCACGTTGATGACAAAGCGGTCGGGCGCGTTGGTCGGTGTGGCCTGACGCCAACTCGCGACCAGGTCGGTGCGCAAGAGCACCAGCAAAGCCAGCGCCAGCAAACCCACCGACAAGGCGCTGACCTGCACCACCGCGAAGACCGGCCTCGCCGCCACCTGCCGCGTGGCCAAACGCAACCAGCGCGGCGCTTGCTCACCGGGCACGGTGCGGCGCAAAAGCCACAGTGCACCCGCAGCCAGCCCGGCAAACACCAGAAGAGCCAGCGCAAAGCCGCCCACCGTGATCAGGCCCAAGGTCCAGCTGCGGCTGACCATGAGCAGCGTCAATGCAAAACCCACCAGCCCCATGGCCAGCACCAGCGCCGAGTGGGTTTGCAGCCCGCCCAGGTCACGCCGGATGACGCGCAAAGGGGGCACCTGGGCCAGCTGCAACACCGGCGGCAAGCCAAAGGCCACCAGCAAAGTCAGGCCCATGCCCATGCCCATGAAGGCGGGCCAGGCGGTGGCGTCAGGCAATTGGGTTTCCACCAGACCAGCCAACAGCTGCACAAAACCCAGGTGCACGCCGTAGCCGATCAGCACCCCCAAAACGCTGGCGATCAGGCCTGCGCCCAGAAATTCGAGGCCATAACTCAAGGTGAGTGTGCGCTGGCTTTGGCCCAGCACGCGCAACAAGGCGCAGGCGTCAAGCTGGCGTTCGGCAAAGCTTCGCGCAGCCAGAGCCACGGCCACAGCGCACAGCAAGGCCGCCAACAGGGCCACCAGGTTCAAAAACTGCGAGGCGCGGTCCAGGGTCTGGCGCATTTCGGGGCGGCCCGTGTCCAACGACTCGATCTGCACACCGCGCACATGGCTGGCCTCGATGTCGGTTTTAGCCCATTGCACAAAACCATCGGTCGCAGGCCCGGCCACGGCCATGCGCCAGGTCACGCGGCTGGCCGGCTGCACCAAACCGGTGGAGGGCAAGTCGGCCGCGTTGATCATCACGCGGGGGGCAAAGTTCATGAAACCTGCGCCACGGTCGGGCTCGCGCACGATGGTGGCGCTGATGCGCAACTGGCGGTCGCCCAGGCCCAGCATCTGGCCCGTTTGCAGGTTCAAGGCTTCGAGCAAGGCGGGGTCCACCCAGACCTCTCCGGCTGGCGGAATGCGGGCAGCCTTGTCTGCACCCGCATGGCTCACTTCCAGGCGTCCGCGCAAGGGGTAGCCTGACTCCACCGCCTTGAGCGCAACGAGGCGACTGGCCCCGCCTTGCTCGGGCAAGGCCCGCGCCATGGTCGGGAAGCTGACGTTGGTGTTGGTTTGCAGCCCGCGCTGCGTGGCCTGCTGGACCAGGGCTGTAGGCGTGCGCTGGTCACTGACCACCACGGCATCACCGCCCAGCAATTGACGGGCATCGCGCCACAAACCGTTTTGCAAACGATCGGCCAAAAAGCCCACGGCCGTGAGCGCCGCGACCGCCAGGGCAACCGACAGCATCAGCAGCCGCAATTCGCCCGCCCGCAGGTCGCGCCACAGCTGACGAGCGCCCAGCGTGAGTCCGTGGATCCATCCTTGTGTGTTCATGCACTGACCTTACCGCAGATCAGATTCACATCGTATTCAAGCGGTCATTGGCAATCGTTGTCATCAACGCCCGACTCTCATGGCTCTGTATTTTTTCGTCCTAATACGGCCCATTCCTACAAGACAAGATCATTTACAACGATGGCTGGCACTGTTCAATGTGTGATGCATGGGTTCAGCGACAATCAGGGCATGTCTGAAGTGAACACCACCGCCCCCAAAGTGGCTGAATTGGCCAAGTCTGACCAGAACCTGGTCTGGATCGATTGCGAAATGACGGGTCTGGACCCTGAAAAAGAGCGCCTGCTGGAGATCGCCGTGATCGTGACCGGCCCGCACCTGACGCCCCGCATTGAAGGCCCGGTGCTGGTGATCCACCAAAGCGACGAGTTGCTGAACAAGATGGACGCCTGGAACAAAGGCACGCACGGCAAGAGCGGCTTGATCGACAAGGTCAAAGCCTCCACCACCAGCGAAGCCGACGCCGAAGAGCAGATCCTGGCCTTCTTGAAAAAATACCTGCCCAAAGGCGCATCGCCCCTGTGCGGCAACACCATCAGCCAGGACCGCCGATTTCTGGTGAAGTTCATGCCCAAGCTGGAAGCGTTCTTTCATTACCGCAACCTGGACGTGAGCACGCTCAAGGAGTTGTCCCGCCGCTGGAAGCCCGAGGTGTACTCGAGCTTCAAGAAGCAGCAAAAGCACACGGCCCTTGCCGATGTGCACGAATCCATCGATGAATTGGCGCATTACCGCGAGCATTTCATCAAGTTGTGAGCGTTTTCAGGGAAAACCCTAGCGGTTTTTCTGGAACCGTGTCATAATCGTTGGCTCGCTGCATACCATGTGCAGCGTTTCCTACATCTCCCTTCATGCCTTGACCCAACGATAGGGTCACTCACAGCGGCCAGGCTCCACGCCCAGCGCCCCTCGCGAGCACCGTTTGATGGTTGATGTTTTTTCAACCTTGCGGTGCCTTCAGCTATAGCAACCTGTGTTGCAGCCGTTGTTCCGTGCGAGTTTTATTTACACACATGACTGACACTTTGAACACAGTGCAGGACGACCTGTCGTCTGCCGAAATCACATCCATCGCCACCGAGTCGACTGCACAGACAACTGCGACCAATTTGGCCACTGAAATCATGGTCGCCGCAGCGGCCGAAATCACCCCAGACTCAGCAGCAGAAGTCACGACTGAAGCAGCTGAAGAAGTCGAAGCCATCCCCGAAGCACCCAACGGTTTCGTCGAGCTGGGCCTGGCCCCTGAGCTGGTGCAAGCCGTGGCCGACCTGGGCTACACACAGCCCACCGCCGTTCAGCTGCGCGCCATCCCTCTGGCTTTGCCCACTGCTGGCGGCTCCAAAGATGGCCAATCCAATGGCTACAGCGACTTGATGGTGTCCAGCCAAACCGGCAGCGGCAAAACCGCAGCCTTCTTGCTGCCTGTGTTGCACACCTTGATCGCTCAAATGGCCGAGCAAGAAGCCGCGGACCGCGCTGAATTTGAACAAGCTTGCGCTGACGCAGCCGCCAAAGGCGAGCCAGCACCCAAGCGCCCCAAGCGCAAAGACCCCACAAACCCACGCAACTTCAAGGCCCCGACCCCTGGCGCCCTGATCTTGTGCCCCACGCGTGAGCTGGCCCAGCAAGTCGCACAAGACGCGATCGAGCTGGTCAAGCACACACGCGGCCTGCGCGTGGCCAACGTGGTCGGCGGCATTCCTTACCAACTGCAAATCGCCAAGCTGCAAAATGCCAACTTGGTCGTGGCCACCCCCGGTCGTTTGCTCGACCTGCAGCGCTCCATGCAGATCAAGCTGGACAAAGTGCAGTTCCTGGTGGTGGATGAAGCCGACCGCATGCTCGACCTGGGCTTCTCGGACGACCTGGCCGACATCAACGACATGACCAGCCAGCGCCGACAGACCATGATGTTCAGCGCCACGTTTGCGCCCCGCATCCAACAACTGGCCATGCGTGTGATGCACGACGGTGGTTCTTCGGTCCAGAAAATCCAGATCGACAACCCGCAGGAAAAGCACAACAACATCAAGCAAGTGCTGTTCTGGGCCGACAACGCCCAGCACAAGCGCCAGCTGCTCGACCACTGGTTGCGTGACACCACCATCGACCAAGCCATTGTGTTCGCCAGCACCCAGATCGAGTGCGATGGCCTGGCCACCGACTTGCAGCAAGACGGCTTCTCGGCTGTGGCCTTGCACGGCGCTTTGAGCCAAGGCATGCGCAACCGTCGCCTGATGGCGCTGCGCAATGGTCAAGTCCAGATCCTGGTGGCCACCGATGTGGCCGCCCGCGGCATCGACGTGCCCACCATCACCCACGTCTTCAACTTCGGCTTGCCGATGAAGGCCGAGGACTACACCCACCGCATTGGCCGCACAGGCCGCGCTGGCCGCGATGGCCTGGCCGTGACCTTTGCCGAGATCCGTGACCGCCGCAAGATCGGTGACATCGAGTCCTACACACGCCAGCCCTTCAAGGCCGAAGTGATTCCAGGCATGGAGCCCAAGTCGCGCATTGAAGCCCCTCGCAAGTCTTTTGGCGGCAAGGGCGGTGACCGCTTCGGCGGCGATCGCAACTATGCCAACGCCAGCAGCGGCTTCCGTGGTCGCTCCGGCGGCGGTGGCGGTGGCCGTGATTTCGGTGGCCACCGCGACGGTGGTTTTGACAACCGCGCACCTCGCGGCAACTTCCGCGATGAGCAGCCTCGCTTTGAACAACGTGCCGAGCCCCGCTTTGACCCCCGCAAAGACGGTCGTGGTGATGCACGCTTCGACGCGCCCCGTGGCGGTGACCGCTTCGAGCCACGCGCGGCAGCCCCTGCACACCCGTGGGATCGCGACAACCGTGGCGGCCCACGCCAGGACGCACGTGGCGGTGAAGGCCGTCAAGGCGGCCGCTGGGAAGACCGTGGCGACAGCCGCAACGCCCCACGCGGTGCAGCACCACGTGGCGCAGCCGGCGACAAATTCGCCCGCGGCCCCAAGCAGTTCGGTGCGGGCAACTTCAAGCCCCACAACGCCGGTGGCGGTGAAGGCAAGCGCGGCGGCACCCGCGTGCTGAAAATCACACGCGGCTAAGCAATAGCCATCAGGACCCTTTGTGGCCCTGCAGCATTCAAGGCCTTGCCCTGACCGGCAAGGCCTTTTTTCATGGGCGCGTGACTTGCGAACAGGCGCAAAAAAAACCGCCTCGGGCGAACCCGGGCGGTTTTTTGTACCTTCGAAAAAGGCTTTACGCAGCGGCCACAGGGGCTGCTTTGCGCTGAGGCAACTTTTCCTTGATACGTGCCGACTTGCCGCTGCGATCGCGCAGGTAGTACAGCTTGGCACGGCGAACATCACCGCGGCGCTTGACTTCGATGCTGGCGATCAAAGGGCTGTAGGTTTGGAACGTACGTTCCACGCCTTCGCCGCTGGAGATCTTGCGCACTGTGAAGCCGCTGTTCAGACCACGATTGCGCTTGGCAATCACGACGCCTTCGTAAGCCTGGACGCGCTTGCGGTTACCTTCAACCACATTCACGTTCACGATCACGGTGTCGCCGGGGGCAAATTCAGGAATCACTTTACCCAAACGGGCAATTTCTTCCTGCTCAAGAGTTTGAATCAAATTCATTTTTTGAACTCCGTCCGATCATGCCTCGCTACACAAGGGGCGTTTTGTGCTGTGAGCGCCGTGCATCATGTGCACAACTGAAGCCAAACCGCGGCGGGTAGAGGATCGAAAAGCCTTTGATTATAGCCTTTTTTGCAAAAAGGCCTCGTCCTGACGGCTCAGGCGGCCTTGGGCTCGCGCTTGGTCGAGCAACTCGGGGCGGTGCTCGGCGGTCAAGCGCAGGCTTTGTTCGCGTCGCCAGCGCTCGATGTGGGCATGGTGCCCGGACATCAGCGCGGGCGGCACGGCATGGCCTTGCCAGACTTCCGGGCGGGTGTAGTGAGGGCTGTCGAGCAAACCGTCCAACGCGGGGTTGAAGCTGTCGAGCTGGTGGCTGCCTTCGTCACCCAGCACGCCGGGCTGCAAGCGGGCCACCGCATCCAGCAGCGCCATGGCCGCGATCTCGCCACCAGACAGGACAAAGTCGCCCAGGCTGATTTGCTGATCGACGTATTGGTCGATGAAGCGCTGGTCCACGCCCTCATAGCGCCCACACAGCAGCACGGCGCCAGCGCTTTGCGACCATTGGGCCACGGCATTGTGGTTCAGGGCTTGGCCAATGGGCGAGAACAGCACCAGGGGTGCAGGTTCGGCCTCCTTGCGCTCGGCACGGATGGCGCTGAGTGTTTTGAACAAGGGTTCGGCCAGCATGACCATGCCGGGTCCGCCGCCAAACGAGCGGTCGTCCACACGGCGGTAATTGCCTTCGGCGTGGTCACGTGGGTTCCACAAGTGGACATCGACCAAGCCGCCCTCATAGGCGCGGCGCGTGATACCACTGGTCAGCAGCGGCGCAAACAATTCGGGAAACAGCGTGATGATGTCAAAGCGCATGGATGTGGCCCTCCACGGCCGAGGCCGATCAATAGTCGGGCTGCCAGTCGACGGTGATGCGCTTGGCAGGCAAGTCAACACCGTCCACGAACGCCCCCACAAAGGGGATCATGCGCTCGACCGGCTTGCCGCCTTCGGTTTCGGGGGCGGCCTCGATCACCAGCACGGTTTGGGGGCCGGTGGACATGAGGTCACGCACCTCACCCAGAGCCACGCCTTCGCGGTTGACCACTTGCAGGCCAATGAGGTCCACCCAGTAGTACTCGCCTTCGGCGGCACTGGGAAAGCTGGAACGGGGCACAAAGATGCGCGCACCGCGCAAAGCCTCTGCGGCATTGCGGTCGTCGATGTCGTGGGCGGTGGCCACGATGGTGTCGGAATGGTCTTTGGACTCCTTGATGCGCAAGAGCAAAGGTTCAGTCCATGCAGCGGCGTCAGACTTGGCGGCCGCAGCTTCCGTGGGGCGCTTGGGTTTCATGGGCCGATCGGGCGGCAACAAGAACCAGCGCTTGGAAGAAAAAAGCGCCTCGGGCGAGGCGCTGTGGGGCAAGACCTTGAACCAGCCTTTGATGCCCCAGGCATCAGCGATGCGCCCAACTTCAATGGCGTCAGCAGGCAGTGCCGCTGTCTCCAGAGGTGGACGCATGGCCGACATCAGCCGATCAGGCTGCGGCTTTGCCAGCTTGACGGATCAGGCGTTCCACGGTGGGAGAAGCCTGAGCACCCACGCTCTTCCAGTAGGTCAGACGGTCTTGAGCGATGCGCAGACCTTCTTCGCCACCACGGGCTGTGGGGTTGTAGAAACCGATGCGCTCCAGGAAGCGGCCATCGCGACGCACGCGCTTGTCGGCGACGACGATGTTGAAGAAAGGACGTGCTTTAGAGC
>JBEEJQ010000004.1:0-32083 GCA_041169105.1 Pseudomonadota bacterium
AAATGGCCCAGGCCACCGAGCACCACCATGGCCACGATCATCACCGACTCCATCAGGCTGAAGGACTCAGGCGAGATGAAGCCCTGAAAACCCGCAAACATGGCCCCTGACACGCCACCAAATGTGGCCCCCATGCCAAACGCCAACAACTTCAGGTTGCGGGTGTTCAGGCCCATGGCCTTGGCGGCGATTTCGTCTTCGCGAATGGCCATCCAGGCACGGCCAATGCGTGAGAACTCCAGACGGTGCGAGATCAAGATGGCCATCAGCACCAGACTCAGGAACAGGTAGTAATAAAGGGACACAGAAGAAATCTCGAAGTCACCGATCATGAGCTTCTTGCCCAGATTGAGGCCAAAAATGGAAATCGGGTCGATCTGATCCAAGCCTTTGGGGCCATTGGTGATGTTGACCGGGTGGTCCAGGTTGTTCATGAAGACGCGGATGATTTCACCAAAGCCCAGCGTCACGATGGCCAGGTAGTCACCGCGCAGTTTGAGCGTGGGTGCGCCCAGCAGCATTCCAAACAGGCCCGCCAGCGCCGCGCCCACCGGCACGATCAGCCAGATCGGCATGTGCATGCCCGCAGGAAATACGGCCGCGATCCATTCAAAGGTGTTGGTCAGGTGTGGGGAGGACAGCAGGCCGTACATGTAGGCCCCCACCGCAAAGAAGGCCACATAGCCCAGGTCCAGCAAACCGGCGTAGCCCACCACGATGTTCAGGCCCAGCGCCAGCAAGATGTAGAGCAAGGCCATGTCGGCGATGCGGACCCAGGCGTTGCCAAAGCCCTGGAGGATGAGCGGCAGCACGATCAGCGCCACGCCCACCAAAATGAATTGAAGTGTTTTGTTGTTTTTCATGACAGCGGTCCTCCGATCAAGCGCGGTCTGCCACGCGTTCACCCATGAGGCCCGAAGGTCGCAGGGTCAGCACGAAGATCAGCACGATGAAGGCAAAAATGTCGGTGTAGTGGCTGCCCAGCACACCGCCAGTGAGCTGGCCGATGTAGCCAGAACCAATCGCTTCAATCAGGCCCAGCAAGATGCCGCCAACCACTGCGCCCGACAGGTTGCCAATGCCGCCGAACACAGCGGCCGTGAAGGCCTTGAGGCCCGGCAAAAAGCCCATGGCGTGTTGTGCGGTGCCGTAGTTGGAGGCGTACATGACGCCTGCTATGGCCGCCAAAATCGCGCCGATCACAAAGGTGGCCGAAATCACCATGTCGGGTTTGACACCCATGAGACCTGCCACGCGGGGGTTTTCAGCCGTGGCGCGCATGGCACGGCCCAAACGGGTGTAATTGACCAGCCACATGAGCACAGCCAGCGATACCGCCGTGACCCCCAAAATCATGATTTGGGTGGGGGTGATGACGGCGCCGCCGACATTGATGGGGGTGCTGGACAGCAGAGTGGGGTAAGCCTTGTAGTTGGGCTTCCAGATGATCATGGCCAGGGTCTGCAGCAAGATGCTCATGCCAATGGCGGTGATCAGGGGAGCCAGTTTGGGGCTGTTGCGCAGGGGGCGGTAGGCGATTTTTTCGATGCTGAAGTTCAGCACCACGGCCACCACGCAGGCAATCAAAGTGGCCAGGATCAGGATCAGCCAGCCCGGAGCCCATGGCATGGCGCCTTGCATCATGCCAATGGCGGACCAACTCGTCAGAGCGCCCACCATCAGCACTTCACCGTGCGCAAAATTGATCAGGTTGATGATGCCGTACACCATGGTGTAGCCTAGGGCCACCAAGGCGTACATGCTGCCCATGACCAGGCCGTTGATGACCTGTTGCAGGAAGACGTCCATTGTTTACTCCAATTGTTGACCCGATCTTGCCGGGCCGTGCCGCAGTCGGCTGATCAAAACTTCGACCAACTTGTGGATGATTCAAAGCAGATAGCAAAAACCCCGCCAAGGTGCTTATTCTCGGGCGGGGCTGGGCAATTGTAAGAAAAGAAAGTCTCGCGTCAGTATTCAATTTGCTCAGGAGTTACCCTGCTGCCGCGTTCCTTTTTCGCAGTTCTTCCAATTTGTCTGCGATCTTAATTTCCAAACCACGCCGGACAGGTCTGTAGAAATACGGATCCGGCATGCCTTCAGGCAGGTAGCGCTCACCGGCGGCAAAGCCATCTTCCTCATCGTGGGCATATCGGTAGCCCTTGCCATAGTCCAGCTGTTTCATGAGCTGAGTCGGCGCATTGCGCAAATGCATGGGGACAGGTCGTGTGCCGTCTTTCTTCACCAAGGCCTTGGCTTCGTTGTAGGCCTTGTAGGCCGCATTCGATTTGGGCGCCATGGCCAGGTAAATGACGCATTGGGCCAGCGTCAATTCACCTTCGGGACTGCCCAGCCGTTCGTAAACCTCGGCCGCATCGAGCGCCATGCGCAGTGCACGCGGATCGGCCAAACCGACGTCTTCGCTGGCCATGCGGATCAGGCGGCGCGCCATATAACGGGGATCGGCACCACCATCGAGCATGCGCACGAACCAATACAGTGCGGCATCGGGGTCAGAGCCGCGCACCGACTTGTGCAGGGCGCTGATGGTGTCGTAGAACTGTTCGCCACCTTTGTCGTAACGGCGCATGCGTTCGCCCAGCACGCGCAACAACCACACATCGGTCACCGGGTCGATCTTTTCCCGGGCCGCCGCCATCGACAAGGTCTCCAGCGTGTTGAGCAAGCGGCGGGCATCGCCATCGGCATAGGCGAGCAAACGGGACAACGCATCGGCTTCGATGGCGGGCACTGCCTTGATGGCCTGCGCACGCAAGACAATGTTTTTCAGATCCTCTTCCGTGAGTGACTGCAAGACATACACCGCAGCCCGCGAGAGCAAGGCGGAGTTGACCTCGAACGAGGGGTTTTCGGTGGTGGCGCCGATGAAGGTGAACAAGCCGCTTTCCACATGCGGCAAGAAGGCGTCTTGCTGGCTTTTGTTGAAGCGGTGCACCTCGTCGACAAACATGATGGTGCGTTGCGGGTGCAGGCCAGTGCGTGCGGCCTCGGCTTTTTCCACCGCCTCACGGATGTCCTTGACGCCGCCCAGCACAGCGCTGATGCTCAGGAACTGGGCGTCAAAGGCATCGGCCATCAAACGGGCAATGGTGGTTTTGCCCACGCCGGGCGGGCCCCACAAGATGCAGCTGTGCGGCTGCCCGGACTCAAAGGCCAGACGCAGGGCCATGCCTTCGCCCAGCAGGTGCTGCTGGCCAATCACCTCGCCCAAGTGGCGTGGGCGCAGGCGCTCTGCCAGCGGGGCTTGCGGAGAAAGAGGCACCGCCGTCATGAGGCCCTCAAGGACGAATCACATCGGCACCGGCGGGTGCCTTGAAAACAAAGGCCGTTGCAGGCAATGCGGGATTGAGTTCAAAGGCCGTGAAGTTCAAGACCGAGCGCTGCCCCAAACCGTCTTGCACATCCAGCACCGCCAACTCCACACCCTTGTCGGCCGAGCGCAAGCCCACCAGCACAGACTGGATCTGACCGTCGGTTTTTTTCGGCGTGGCGCGCACCCACTGCAAGCCATCACGGTCGGCTTCTGTTTTGAAGCTGAAGTCGGCTTTGAGACTGTCCAAATCGCTGGCCGCCGTCAACAAGGCCACCGGTGTGGAGCCCAGCACCTGGGCCTGGTTTCGGGCCGTGACCTGGTTGAGGTCCACATCGTGCATCCACAAGGTCTGACCATCGGCCACCAGGGTCTGCACAAATGGCTTGCGGTAGTCGAAGCGAAATTTCCCGGGCCGCTGAAACTCAAAGCTGCCGCTGGACGTTTTGCTGCGCGCCATCTGCCCTGCCTTGGCGGGCGAGGTGACGACCTGGCTGAACTGCGCACGGCCACTGCGCGTTTGCTGGATGAACCGGTTCAGGGCATCGAGCCCATCGGCCTGCGCTGCGTCAGACAGGCCCAGCGCAGCCACCCACAACGCGCACAGCGCATGACGACGTGAAAAGGACATTCGTTTTACTCGGCCCGTGCGGGCACCAATATTTCGCGCTGGCCACTGCCGCTCATGGCGCTGACCAGACCTGCTTTTTCCATGTCTTCGACCAAGCGGGCAGCGCGGTTGTAGCCGATCTTGAGGTGACGCTGCACCAGCGAGATGCTGGCCTTGCGGTTCTTGAGCACGACTTCGACCGCTTGGTCGTACATCGGGTCTTTTTCAGCGTCTTCGCCTTCGCCCAGCATGCCGCCGTCGTCATCGACCGTACCGCCTTCGAGCACGCCTTCGATGTAATCGGGCTCGCCCTGGCTCTTGAGGTAGCTGACCACGCGATGCACTTCTTCGTCGCTCACAAAAGCGCCGTGCACACGGATCGGGAAACCGGTGCCCGAGGGCATGTAGAGCATGTCGCCCATGCCCAGCAGAGCCTCGGCCCCCATCTGGTCGAGGATGGTGCGGCTGTCGATCTTGCTGGACACCTGAAAGGCAATGCGGGTCGGGATGTTGGCCTTGATCAGGCCGGTGATCACGTCCACGCTGGGACGCTGGGTAGCCAAAATCAAATGGATGCCGGCAGCGCGGGCCTTTTGGGCCAGGCGGGCGATCAGCTCTTCGATCTTCTTGCCCACCACCATCATCAGGTCGGCCAGCTCGTCGATCACCACCACGATGTGAGGCAGGCGCTTGAGCGGCTCGGGATCGTCCGGCGTCAAGCTGAAGGGGTTGTAGATGAACTCTTCGCGGGCGGTGGCTTCGTCGATTTTTTGGTTGTAACCGGCCAGATTGCGCACACCCATCTTGCTCATGAGCTTGTAGCGTTTTTCCATCTCGGCCACGCACCAGTTCAAGCCGTGCGCCGCCTGGCGCATGTCGGTCACCACGGGAGCGAGCAGGTGCGGGATGCCTTCGTAGACCGACATCTCCAGCATCTTGGGGTCGATCATCAGCAAGCGCACATCGCGGGCTTCGGCCTTGTAGAGCAGCGACAAGATCATGGCGTTGATACCGACCGACTTGCCTGAGCCGGTGGTACCAGCCACCAGCACGTGCGGCATCTTGGCCAGATCGGCCACCACCGGGTTGCCAATGATGTCTTTGCCCAGCCCCATGGTCAGCATGGACTTGGCTTCGTTGTAGACCTGCGAGCCCAGGATCTCGCTCAGCTTGATGGACTGGCGTTTGGCGTTGGGCAGCTCCAGCGCCATGTAGTTCTTGCCGGGGATGGTCTCGATCACCCGGATCGACACCAGGCTGAGCGAACGCGCCAGGTCTTTGGCGAGGTTCACGATCTGAGAGCCTTTGACGCCGGTATCCGGTTCGATTTCGTAGCGCGTGATCACCGGGCCCGGCGCTGCAGCCACCACACGCACCTTGACACCAAAGTCCGAGAGCTTTTTCTCGATCAGGCGACTGGTCATCTCCAGCGTTTCTGGCGAGACGGTTTCCTGTCTGGCCGTCAACGCATCCAGCAGGTCCACCTGGGGCAGCTTGCTGTCAGGCAATTCGTTGAACAGGGGCTTTTGCCGCTCCTTGACCACGCGCTCGCTGCGTGGCACATCCATCACGGCGGGCTCAATGACCATGGGCGGCGCCTGCGGCACAGGCACGGGGACTGGCTCCAGATCCAATTGACCTGCGGGGGCCTCCAAATGCGGGGCGTCCAAGTCCCACTGCGGCTCCACCGCTTGCATGGACAACACTTGTTCGCGCTCACGCAAAGCCTGCTGACCCAGGGCGAAATCTTCTTCGATCTCTTTTTTGGCATGCCGGGACTGGATCAAGCGGTCAATGCGCTCGCCAATGTTTTCGGCCAACTGCCCCCAGGAAAAGCGGAAGACCATGGCCACACCGATGACCCCCAGCACCAAGGCCACCAGACCCGAGCCTGTGAAACCCATCCAATGCATGCCCAGGCGGCCCAAGGTGTAGCCCACAATGCCGCCGCTGTGCCCGGGCAAACTCGACTCCCAACGGTACAGGCGCGTCCACTCCAAAGTGGCACTGGCCGACACCAGCACGGTCAATCCCAACCAGAACACCCAGGCACTGCGCTGCGCAGAAGAAGCCTCCTGTGTGTCAGCACGCTCCGAGCCGGCCATCCAGCGGGCCAATCCGGACAACCACACACGCAAGCCTGCGGCAAAGCACCACCAGACGGAGTAACCCAACACGAAGAATGACAAGTCGGCGAACCACGCCCCGCTGCGGCCCATCCAGTTGCGAATGGCTGCCCCTGCCCCTGATGTGGACCACGCTGCGTCTTGCGGTTGATAACTCAGCAAAGCCAGCAAACACAACAGCAGCACGCCGCCGCCCAACAAAAGGCCAATCTCCTGTGCAAAACGCACCCAGATATTGCGAGGCGCAGCATCCTCTTGGTCAGCGGAGGGCGAATGGTTGAAAGTGTGCAAGGAATAGGTCATAACTTAAGGCTCAAGCTTACCCGATCAGGGCCCTGATTCCCTTGGCTGCCTCCTGCCTTTGACGGGTTCTTACAATAGAGAAATACGCGATGCTTGGCATCCCCCCTTCTCATCACCCGATTTGCAGACCATGTCCACTCCTACCCAACACGCCCAAGTCCTGATCCTCGGCTCCGGCCCTGCCGGTTACACCGCTGCCGTGTACGCTGCACGCGCCAACCTCAAGCCTTTGCTGATCACTGGCATGGCGCAGGGTGGGCAACTGATGACCACCACCGAAGTGGACAACTGGCCAGCCGACGTGAACGGCGTGCAAGGCCCCGAGTTGATGCAGCGCTTTCAAGAGCACGCCGAGCGATTCAACACGCAAATCGTGTTTGACCACATCCACACCGTCAAGCTGGAGCAGCGCCCCTTCACCCTGATCGGCGACAGCGGCACCTACACCTGCGACAGCCTGATCATCGCCACCGGTGCTTCGGCCAAATACCTGGGCCTGCCCTCCGAGACCGCCTTCATGGGCCGCGGCGTGAGCGGCTGCGCAACCTGCGATGGTTTCTTCTACCGCGAGCAGCTGTGCTGCGTGGTCGGCGGCGGCAACACCGCCGTGGAAGAAGCCCTGTACCTGTCCAACATCGCCAGCAAGGTCTATTTGATCCACCGCCGCGACAAATTTAAGGCCGAACCCATCCTGGTAGACAAGCTGATGGACAAAGTGGCTGCCGGAAAGATCGTGCTCAAGACCTTCCAGACGCTGGAAGAAGTGCTGGGCGACGACACCGGTGTGACCGGCGTGCGCCTGAAAAGCACCGTGGACGGCAGCTTGCAAGACGTCGAGCTCAAAGGCTGCTTCATCGCCATTGGCCATGCCCCCAACACCGAGATCTTCCAGGGCCAGCTGGAACTGGAAAACGGCTACATCGTGACCCAAGGCGGCCTGAAGGGTTTTGCCACCCAGACCTCGGTGCCCGGCGTGTTCGCCGCAGGCGATGTGCAGGACCATGTTTACCGCCAGGCCATCACCAGCGCCGGTACAGGCTGCATGGCCGCCCTGGACGCCCAACGCTTCCTGGAACAGAACCAGGCCTGATTTCTGGTTATAATTCAAGGCTTTGCTGGATCTGCCCCGACTTTTCGCCGGGGATCACAGGGCCAGCGATCTGGGATACCGCCACCCATCTTGGCGAGGTGAGGCTGGAACGCCAGGCCCCATGCAAGTCTGCATGAGACCCATCGGCACCGGCTGTTTTAAAAGTATCGGAGTGTCCACATGGCACGCGTTTGCGACGTAACGGGCAAAGGCCCAATGACCGGGAACAACGTTTCCCACGCCAACAACAAAACCAAGCGCCGGTTCCTGCCGAACCTGCAATACCGTCGTTTCTGGGTTGAAACAGAAAACCGTTGGGTGCGTCTGCGCGTTTCCAGCGCTGCTCTGCGCCTGATCGACAAAAACGGCATCGATGCCGTGCTCGCAGACCTGCGTGCACGCGGTCAAGCCTAAACCCAGAACATTAGGAGTCATACACCATGGCAACCAAAGGCGGACGCGAAAAAATCAAGCTGGAATCCACAGCTGGCACTGGTCACTTCTACACGACCAGCAAAAACAAGAAAACCATGCCCGAGAAAATGTCGATCATGAAGTTCGACCCCAAAGCTCGCAAGCACGTTGAATACAAGGAAATCAAGCTGAAGTAATTCGGCCTGAGCCTTGCAACAAAAAACCCGCTCTTGAGCGGGTTTTTTGTTGTCCGAAACAGCTGTCAGCCAAACCACAAATGGACATACGCCTTTGCCAGACAGGCCATGTCGGAGCTGAAGCCCCGACCTACGGCAAAGCCCCACCGCCTGTAGGTCGGAGCTTCAGCTCCGACACGTACCGCCAAAAGGGATTGCCAGAGCACCCATTCACCACAAAAAAAGGACCCGAAGGTCCTTTGTCGTGGGTGGGGCGTTGAAGGCCTCAGGCAGGTTGACGCACGGCGCGCAACTTGACCGAGAAGTCACGCAAGGCGGCAATGCCACTTTCTTCGGCGCGGCGGCACCAAGCTTGCAGATCGGCGGCCAGTTGCTCACGTGAGTGCGACGTGTTCAGCCAAATTTGAGCCAACTCTTCGCGCATCTGCACCATCTTGTCGAGCACCGGGCTGGCGGCACGGGCTTGTTTGAGTTGGGCTTGCGCCTCGGCAGGCACTTTGGCCGCATCGCGGTGCAACCAGCGCTTGGCCGCTTGCAGCACATTGGCGTCGAGCTTGAGCTTGCTGGCTTCTTGTTGCATCACGGCACGCACGTTGCGGGCATAACCAGCCATGACTTCGTAGCGGTTGGCGATCAAGGCTTCCAGCGTTTTCTCATCGGCCACGGGGCGGATGTCGCCATAGGCCAGACGGGGCGCGGTTTTCTTGACCGTGGCCAGCCCCATGATTTCGAGCGTGCGGATGTAGGCCCAACCCAGGTCGAACTCGTAAGGCTTGACCGACAACTTGGCCGATGTGGGGTAGGTGTGGTGGTTGTTGTGCAACTCTTCACCACCAATCAGGATGCCCCAAGGCGAGATGTTGGTGCTGGCGTCGTGCGCCTCGAAGTTGCGGTAGCCCCAATAGTGCGCGGCACCGTTGATGATGCCGGCGGCCGTGATCGGGATCCAGGCCATTTGAACTGCCCAGATGGTCAGGCCAATGAAGCCGAACAAGGCCACGTCAATGATCAACATCAGGGCCACGCCTTGCCACGAAAAGCGGGTGTAGAGGTTGCGCTCGATCCAGTCATCGGGTGTGCCATGGCCATAACGCTTCATGGTGTCCAGGTTCTTGGATTCCTTGCGGTACAACTCAGCACCGGTCAAGAGCACGGTTTTGATGCCATACACATGGGGGCTGTGGGGGTCTTCGGCCTGCTCGCACTTGGCGTGGTGCTTGCGGTGAATGGCGGCCCACTCCTTGGTCACCTGGCCGGTGGTCAGCCACAGCCAAAAACGGAAGAAGTGCGAAGGGATCGCATGGAGGTCCAGCGCACGGTGCGCCTGATGGCGGTGCAGAAAAATCGTCACGCTGGCGATGGTGATGTGGGTCAGGCCCAAAGTCACCAGGACGATTTGCCACCAGGTGAGGTCAAACAAACCATGACCCATCCAGTGGATCACCGCATCTAAAAAAGCCGAATCAGGCAGCAACATACTTTATCTTTCTACGAACGCCTGTTTTCAGGCTATCTTTCGATTTTAAGTTTTTCAGGCCGAAAAGGACAGTTCTTTCGGACAGCCAGGACAACCATTGAATTCCAAAATATTACTTTCGGGTCCAGGCTGCGGCAAAAAAGCCATCCGTGCCATGGCGATGCGGCCACAAACGCAAGAAATCACCGCCCGAACGCGTACCGTCTTCAGCCACTGCCAAGGCTGGAGCGCACAAGCCTTCAGCCCCAGGCACCTTCAGGCGCTCCAGCTCTTGCGCTGCATTGAGGGGGATGAAGTCTGGGTTGGCCGCGCTGAAGGCTTGCGCGATCAGCTCGTTTTCTTCGGGCAGCACGCTGCAGGTGGCATAGACCAGACGACCGCCCGACTTGACCATGCGCGAAGCGCTTTGCAAGATGGCCAACTGCTTTTCGGTCAACTCCTGCACGGCTTGGGGTTTTTGACGCCACTTCAGGTCGGGGTTGCGGCGCAAGGTGCCCAAGCCCGAGCAAGGCGCATCGACCAGCACGCGGTCGATCTTGCCGGCCAGACGCTTGACGCGGTCATCACGCTCGTGCGCAATGGCGGCCGGGTGCACATTGGACAGGCCACTGCGGGCCATGCGGGGCTTGAGCGCGTCCAGGCGGTGACCGGACACATCAAACGCATACAGACGGCCCGTGCTGCGCATGGCAGCGCCCAGCGCCAGCGTTTTACCGCCGGCACCAGCGCAAAAGTCCACCACCATCTCGCCACGGTGGGCATCGACCAGCAAGGCCAGCAATTGCGAGCCTTCGTCTTGCACTTCGATCGCGCCACGGGTGAAGGCGTCGGTCTTTTGCAAGGCGGGCTTACCTTGCAAGCGCAAACCCCAAGGTGAGTAAGGCGTGGGCTCCGAAGCGATGCCCGCTTGGGCCAACTCTTTTTGAATCTCGTTGCGCTTGGCCTGGAAGGTGTTCACGCGCAAATCCAGCGTACCGGGTTGCTGCAAATTTTCGGCCAAGGCCCAGAAATCCTCACCCAACTGGTCTTGCAACGCTTTGGCCATCCACTCGGGCAGGTTGTGGCGGTGCGGAGCCATCAGGGCATCGGCCGGGATGGTGTCACAGGTCGCCAACCATTTTTTTTCGGTGTCGTTCAAGGCAGCGGCCAAAAAGTCACGGGGGCCATGAAAGCCCAAAATGGCCAGCTTGCGCTCTTTGGGGCCGGAGCCCGAGCGGGCCAGTTGCTCAAACAGCAGTTTTTTGCGCAAGACCGCAAAAGCGGTTTCGGCCAGGGTCGCACGCTCACGCGGGCCCAGCGAGCGGTGTTCACGGAAATAGCGCGACACGACAGCGTCGGCGGGATGTTCAAATTGGAGGACCAGCCTGACCAGATCGGCGCAGGCGTCTAAAAGGGCTTTTGGATGCATGGGGCGTATTGTCCCATCCCTGCCCCTTTGGAATGCATCACCCCAGGAAACACATGTCCGAAGACACCTTGCCTCCCCTGATCGAAACCCCCAAAGGCCTCTACAAGCACTACAAAGGCGGCATGTACCGCGTGCTGGGCACCGTGCGCCACAGTGAAGACCTGCAGCCCATGACGCTGTACCAAGCGCTTTACGGCGAGCAAGGCCTGTGGGTGCGCCCTGCGGCCATGTTTGCCGATGTGTCCGAATTCAACGGCAAAGTGCAGCCGCGTTTTGAACGCGTGGGCGATTAAGCCAAAAACTGCGCCACGGCACGCGGATAAATCAGATGCTCCTGCGTGAGCACACGCGCTGCCAGCGCGTCGGCCGTGTCATTCGCCAGCACCGGAACCACCGCCTGATCAAGAATGGGCCCGTGGTCCAAATCGGCCGTGACCTGGTGCACCGTGGCCCCGGCAAACTTGCAGCCCGCATCGATGGCCCGCTGGTGCGTGTTCAGCCCCGGAAATGCGGGCAGCAAAGAAGGATGGATGTTGAGCAAACGACCGGCGTAGTGCGCCACAAAACCGGGCGTCAGGATTCGCATGAACCCCGCCAAGACCACCAAACTGGGCGAAAACAGGTCGATCTGCGCCATCAAGGCTGCATCAAATTCATCACGGCTGGCAAACGCTTTGTGATCCAGCACCGCCGTGGCGATGCCATGCTCTTTGGCAAAAACCAGACCCGCGGCATCGGCTTTGTTGCTGATGACCGCAGCCACACGGGCATTCAGGCGATCGGCCCAGCGCTCTTGCTCGGCAACGCGCACGATGGCGGCCATGTTGGAGCCCGAGCCGGAAATCAAAATGACAATGTTTTTCATGTGTGCGCGGATTATCCCAGCACACCCCTGCAAACCCTTGTTTGTCGCTCCTAAGACAGGAACAAGCTGGCGGCGCATGATAAAAAGCACGGTCGTTTGATTTTGTTTGCGCTGCGCAAACACCAAGCTTTCACCAACGGAGAAACTCCCCCATGGATTTGGCATTCACCCCCGAAGAACTCGCGTTCCGCGACGAAGTTCGCACCTGGGTCAAGGCAAACTTGCCGACCGAGCTTTCGCACAAAGTGCACAACGCCATGCGCCTGACGCGTGACGACATGCAGGCCTGGGCCAAGATCCTGGGCAAAAAAGGCTGGCTGGGCTACGGCTGGCCCACACAGTTTGGCGGCCCCGGCTGGACCGCCATTCAAAAACACCTGTTTGAAGAAGAATGTGCTCTGGCGGGTGCCCCTCGTATCGTGCCCTTCGGCCCCGTGATGGTGGCCCCGGTGATCATGGCCTTCGGCAATGCCGAGCAGCAGCAGCGCTTCTTGCCCGGCATCGCCAGCGGCGAAGTCTGGTGGAGCCAGGGCTACAGCGAACCGGGCTCCGGCTCGGACCTGGCGTCCCTCAAGACCCGTGCCGAGCGCGTGGGCGACAAATACATCGTCAACGGCCAGAAAACCTGGACCACCCTCGGCCAATACGGCGAGTGGATCTTCTGCCTGGTGCGCACCAGCACCGAAGGCAAGCCCCAGACCGGCATCTCCTTCTTGCTGATCGACATGAAGTCGCCCGGCATCACCGTGCGTCCCATCAAACTGCTCGACGGCGAGTGCGAGGTCAACGAAGTCTGGTTTGACAACGTGGAAGTGCCCGCCGAAAACCTGATCGGCGAAGAAAACAAGGGCTGGAACTACGCCAAGCACCTGCTGGCCCACGAGCGCACCAACATCGCCGACGTGAACCGCGCCAAGCGCGAGCTCGAGCGCTTGAAGCGCATCGCCAAAGCTGAAGGCGTCTACGACGACCTGCGCTTCCGTGACGAGATCGCCAAGCTCGAAGTGGACATCGTCGCCCTCGAAATGCTGGTGCTGCGTGTCCTGTCGGCCGAGAAATCCGGCAAGAACTCACTAGACATCGCAGGCCTCTTGAAGATCAAGGGCAGCGAAATCCAGCAGCGCTACACCGAGCTGATGATGCAGGCCGCAGGGCCCTTTGCCCTGCCCTACATCTTTGAAGCCATGGAAGCAGGCTGGCAAGGCAACTTCCCAGGCGGCACGCTGGCCAATGCGCCCTTGGCCGCCAACTACTTCAACATGCGCAAGACCACCATTTATGGCGGCAGCAATGAAGTGCAACGCAACATCGTCGCCCAGACAGTTCTGGGTTAAGGAGACAAGCACATGGATTTCGATTTTTCTGACGACCAGGAACAACTGCGCGACGCGGTGCGCAAATGGGTGGACAAGGGCTACGACTTTGAGCGTCGCCGCGCCATCGTGACCGCTGGCGGTTTTGACCGCGCCGCCTACACCGAGCTGGCCGAACTGGGCCTGACGGGCCTGTATGTGAGTGAAGACAACGGCGGCATGGGCATGGGCCCGACCGAGGCCATGGTGACCCTGGAAGAACTCGGCCGAGGCATCGTGCTCGAGCCCCTGACCCAGACCCTGATCACCAGCGCCACCCTGCAAACCCACGCGAACGCAGCCTTGCAAGCCGCCTGGCTGCCCCGCATGGCCAGTGGTGAAGCCATCGTCGTGCTGGCCCACCAAGAACGTGCTGCGCGCTACCAACTGAACCGCTGCGCTGCTCAAGCCACTGAATCGGGCGGCGCATGGACCGTGACAGGCACCAAGAGCGTGGTGGCCGTAGGCGACCAAGCTGACGCCTTTGTGGTGCCCGCCATGGCCAATGGGCAACTGGCCCTCTTCTTGGTCGAGCGCAGCGCCAGCGGCGTGAGCACTCAGGCCTACGTCACCCAAGACGGCTCACGCGCCGCCGAAGTGGTGCTCAACAAGGCCCCGGCCCAGATGATCACCCTCAATGGTCTGGTCGCTTTGGAAGAAGCCGTGGACATCGGCATCGCCAGCGTTTGCGCTGAAGCTGTGGGCGTGATGGACAAAACCCTGGCCATCACCGTGGACTACCTCAACACCCGCAAGCAATTCGGTGTGGTCATTGCCAGCTTCCAGGCCCTGCGCCACCGCGTCTCCGACATGAAGATGCAGCTGGAATTGGCACGCTCCATGAGCTACTACGCCACGCTCAAGCTGCACGCGCCTGCTGAAGAGCGCCGCCGCGCCATGGCCCGCGCCAAGTACCAGCTGGGTGTGTCCATGCGCTTTATTGGCCAGCAAGCGGTTCAGTTGCATGGCGGCATTGCCGTCACGGACGAGTACATCGTGAGCCACTACTTCAAGAAATTGACGCAGCTGGACATGACCTTTGGCGACACCCTGCACCAGCTGGGTGAAGTGTCGGCACGCATGCAGGAGACAGCGGGGGTGTTTGCCTGAGCACTGGGCAGACATGTCGGACCTGAAGGTACCGACCTACAGCAAGCAACAGAGGGCTCCGCAAGGAGCCCTTGTTCATTCCGGCGGTCTGACGCGCACAAAGCTGGCAAAGCGCGGCAAGCCGCTGGACGTGCGGTCACGGTAGCTGTAGGTGACCCAAGTGCCCAAGGGCGGTGGGTTGCGGCGCAAGGCATCGCTCAAACCCGCACCCAAGGCAAAGCGCTGGCCTTGCGGCGTCTCCAGCAGCAACGCGCCTGTGCGCCCTTGCAATCGGCCCTTGCCCGCCTGATAGCCCACCACCCGAGCCTCCTCATCCGCTTGCGGTTTGAGCTTGAACAAAGCCTCTGTTCTGCCGGCTTGCCACAGCGCATCGGCCCGGTGCAAAACCAAGCCTTCACCGCCTTGGCTGACCACCTCTTGCAAACGGACCTCAAGCGCCGCGGCATCCTCGACCACGGTCTGCGCAACGGCCAAGAGCCAAGGCTGCTGCGCCGCTTGCACCGCCTGCGCGAGCCCAGTCACCCGCTGTGCAAAGGGCTCTGGACGGCCCCAGGCATCGAACACCATGTACTTCACCGCACGCCACTCCAGGTCGTCGGGCACGGCTTTGCGCACAGCACCAGAGACCCGGTCAAATTGCCCTCGGGCCATCCACAACTCACCGTCCAGGGGCAGCGCAGGCAAGGCCGCCAAAAACCAACCGGGTGCTGCGATCACGCGGCCACTGCGAAAGCGCAGCACCTGCCCATCCCAGACGGCACGTACACCGTCGAATTTTTCACTCACCAGATAAGCACGCGGCGACTGCCCCGCAGGCCAGACCGAAGCCAGTTGAACCCGTTCATGGGGCGTGGCCGCCACAGCGGACCAAGGCCAAGTGACACAAGCCGTTGCGGCCCCCAGCACCATGTCACGCCGCGATAGCAGCGGCACAGTGTCTTGCCCACGTGTTGACATGATCGATCTCCCTGAATGCGCCGGACTGCGTGGCCCGGGCTTTGTGATTTCAGGAAGCCATGATGCGGCGATTTGGGCGCTGCCGCAAGCGCTGTGCGCTCAAACCAGCAAGCGCGAAGTCTTGGGCACGTGCGCCATCAAAAATTCCATCTGGTCCGACAGAATGCGGCGGTTGCGCAAGATGAAGTCTTCCCAGAGGCTGGGCACATAAGGGGCGTAGAGCAAAGGCATGTGAGCCTGCTCGGGTGTGCGGCTGCTCTTGCGGTGGTTGCACGAACGGCAAGCGGTGACCACGTTCATCCAGTGGTCCGGGCCTTTTTGCGCCAGGGGCACGATGTGTTCACGGGTCAGCACCGACTCGTGGAAATGCCCGCCGCAATAGGCGCACACATTGCGGTCGCGCACAAAGAGCTTGGGGTTGGTCAGGCCCGGGCGCATGTCAAACGGGTTGATGCGCGGCACGCCCTGGGTGCCGATGATGCTGTTGACGGTGATGACCGATTGCTCACCCGTGAACGCGTTGTGGCCACCGCGAAAAACCGCCACTTGCTGGCCTGCCTCCCAGCGCACCTCGTCGGCGGCGTAATGGGTGACCGCTTGCTCCAGCGTGATCCACGACTGGGGCAGCCCTTGGGCAGAGAGTTTCAAGACCTTCACACACAACTCCTGACAACAGATGCAAGCACTGAAAAGGACGGGGACTGTCTCGGTCCAGACAAGCCCGGCACAGGGGTGGGCTTGAGAGGATCGGGCTCAGTCACAATATACCCTTTGAATTTCTCAAAACCATGACAAAGGGAAAAAGCCTCAAGTCATGGACTCCAGGACCCCCAAGCGCCATGAAGGTTTTTCGCGGTTTTCATCACCCAGAGCTGGCCCCCGCCTGCGCCCTGACCATTGGCAATTTCGATGGCGTGCACCGGGGCCACCAGGCCATGCTGGCGCTCTTGCGCAGCGAAGCGGCCCACCGGGGCGTGCCCAGCTGCGTGATGACCTTCGAGCCCCACCCGCGCGACTACTTTGCCAAGGCCCTCAACAAACCCGAGCTGGCCCCGGCCCGCATCGCCACCCTGCGCGACAAGCTGCAAGAGCTGGAGCGCTGCGGGGTAGACCAAGTGGTGGTGCTGCCCTTTGACGCTCGCCTCGCCAGCCAGTCCCCCGAAGACTTCATCCAGCAGGTGCTGGTGCGCGGCCTGGGTGTGCGCTATGTGCTGGTGGGCGATGATTTCCGCTTTGGCGCCAAACGGGCGGGCGACTACGCCATGCTCGACGCTGCCGGACAAAACCTGGGCTTTGACGTGGCCCGCATGAACAGCTACGAGGTGCGCGGCCTGCGCGTGTCCAGCTCGGCGGTGCGCGAAGCCTTGGCCAAAGGCGACCTGCCCGCGGTGCAAGCCCTGCTGGGCCGCCCCTACAGCATCAGCGGCCACGTGGTGCACGGGCGCAAGCTCGGGCGCGAACTGGCCGCCACGGCGCAAGGCGCGGGCGACGGCTTTCGCACCCTGAATCTGCGTTTTTCGCACTGGAAACCGGCCGCCAGCGGCATCTTTGTGGTGCAGGTGCACGGCCTGGCCGAGCAGCCCTTGCGCGGTGTGGCCAACCTGGGCATCCGCCCCTCGCTGGACCCCAATGACGTCAACGGCGGACGCGTGCTGCTGGAGACCCACGCCTTCGACTGGCCCAAGCATCTGGGGGCCGAGGGGGGCTACGGTAAAATCATCCGCGTGGATCTGCTGCACAAACTACACGACGAGCTCAAATACGACGGTCTGGACGCCCTGACAAAAGGCATCGCCCAGGACTGCGACGACGCGCACGCCTGGTTTGCTTCGCGCCACAGCGAGACCCACCGCCAAACCACCCGCGACCGAATTTGACGCTCCAGCGTCCTGGCGCAAGCTTGCGCCACCTTCTTCGGGCCTTTTGCACAGCCCGCCTTTTGCTCCCAGCGGCTTTCATGGCCGCGCCCCCCGGATTCCTCTCATGTCTGAACAAAACAACGCCTCCAGCACAGATTACCGCGCCACGCTGAACCTGCCGGACACGCCCTTCCCGATGCGCGGCGACCTGCCCAAGCGCGAGCCGGGCTGGGTCAAAGACTGGAACGAAGGCGGCCTGTACAAAAAGCTGCGCGCCGCCCGCCAGGGTGCCCCGCTGTTCGTGCTGCACGACGGCCCGCCCTACGCCAACGGCAAGCTGCACATCGGCCATGCGCTGAACAAAGTGCTCAAAGACATGATCGTCAAGTCCAAGCAATTGGCGGGCTTTGACGCGCAATACATCCCCGGCTGGGACTGCCACGGCCTGCCTATCGAAAACGCGATTGAAAAACTGCACGGCCGCAACCTGAGCCGCGACGACATGCAGGCGAAAAGCCGCGCCTTTGCCACCGAGCAGATCAACCAGCAGCGCGAAGATTTCAAGCGCCTGGGCGTGCTGGGCGACTGGGAGCGCCCTTACCGCACCATGGACCCGGCCAACGAAGCCGGTGAAATCCGCGCCTTCAAACGCGTGATCGAGCGCGGCTTTGTGTACCGGGGCCTCAAGCCCGTGTACTGGTGCTTTGACTGCGGCTCGTCGCTCGCCGAATTCGAGATCGAATACGCCGACAAAAAGAGCGACACACTGGACGTGGCTTTTGAAGCCAACGACAACGCCGCCCTGGCTGCCGCCTTTGGCCTGCCCAAGCTGCCCGGCGAAGGCAGCAAAAAAGCCTTTGCCGTCATCTGGACCACCACCGCCTGGACCATCCCTGCCAACCAGGCGCTCAACGCCCACCCCGAGCTCGAATACGCCCTGGTGGACACGCCCCGTGGCGTGCTGCTGCTGGCCGCCAGCCTGGTCGAGAAATGTCTGGAGCGCTACAAGCTCGAAGGCTCTGTGATCGCCACCGCTGTGGGCGAGAAGCTGCGTGGCCTGGTGTTCCGTCACCCGCTGTACGACGCGGTGGCCGAAGGCGAAGGTGGCGAGTACTGCTACCGCCGCACATCGCCGCTGTACCTGGCCGACTACGTGACCGCCACCGATGGCACCGGCATCGTGCACTCGGCCCCCGCCTATGGCGTGGACGACTTCAACTCCTGCGTGGCCCATGGCCTGAAATACGACGACATCCTGAACCCGGTGCAAGGCAACGGCGTGTATGCGCCCGAGCTGCCCTTCTTCGGTGGCCAGCACATCTGGAAAGCCTGCGCCCGCGTGATCGAGGTGCTGGGCCAAAGCGACCGCCTGATGTCCACGGTGGAAATCACCCACAGCTACCCGCACTGCTGGCGTCACAAGACCCCCGTGATCTACCGTGCGGCCGCTCAGTGGTTCGTGCGCATGGATGAGGGCGTTGGCGTTTTCACCAAGGACAAGGCCCCCAAGACCCTGCGCCAACTGGCTCTGGACGCCATCGACCAAACCCAGTTCTATCCCGAGAACGGCAAATCGCGTCTGCGCGACATGATCGCCAACCGCCCCGACTGGTGCATCTCGCGCCAGCGCTCTTGGGGCGTGCCCGTGCCCTTCTTCCTGCACAAGGACAGCGGCGAGCTGCACCCGCGCACCATGGAGATCCTGGACCAAGCCGCTGACATCGTTGAAAAAGGCGGCATCGAGGCCTGGAGCCGCGTCACGGTGGAAGACATCTTGGGTGCGGCCGACGCGCCCAGCTACACCAAGAGCACCGACATTCTGGAAGTCTGGTTCGACTCCGGCTCCACCTTCCAGCATGTGCTGCGCGGCAGCCACAAAGACGCTTACGGTGTGCCGCCCTTCCACGCCGAGGGTTCAGAGGCCGACCTGTACCTCGAAGGCCACGACCAGCACCGCGGCTGGTTCCACAGCTCGCTGCTGCTGGGCTGCGCCCTGTACGACCGTGCCCCTTACCGGGGTCTGTTGACGCACGGCTTTGCCACCGACGGCCAGGGACGCAAGATGAGCAAGTCGCTGGGTAACACCGTCGAGCCGCAAACCATCACCTCCAAAATGGGCGCTGAAATCGTGCGTCTGTGGGTGGCCTCGACCGACTACTCGGGCGACCTCAACATCGACGACAAGATCCTCGCCCGTGTGGTGGATGCGTATCGCCGCATCCGCAACACGCTGCGCTTCTTGCTGGCCAACGTGAGCGACTTTGACCCGGCCACCGACACCGTGCCCGACGACCAGCTGCTCGAGATCGACCGCTTTGCCCTGGCCCGTGCGGCCCAGCTGCAAGCGGACATCCGCGCCCACTTCGACGCGTACGAATTCCACCCCGTGGTCAGCAAGCTGCAGGTGTACTGCTCGGAAGACCTGGGTGCGTTCTATCTGGACGTGCTCAAGGACCGCCTGTACACCACCGCGCCCAAATCGCTGGCCCGCCGCAGTGCACAGACTGCGCTGTACCGCATCACCCACGGCATGCTGCGCTGGATGGCACCGTTCCTGTCTTTCACCGCCGAAGAAGCCTGGAGCAGCTTCGGCAGCTCCGAATCCATCTTCATGGAGCAATTCAGTGATTTCGGTGCCACCGACGCCGCACTGCTGGCCAAATGGGGCCGCATCCGCGAGATCCGCGACTTGGTCAACAAGGATATCGAAGTGGTCCGCGCTGCAGGCCAAGTGGGCGCTTCGCTGCAAGCCGAAATCACACTGACGGCACCTGCAGATGACCACGCCCTGCTGTCCAGCCTGGGCGCAGACATCAAGTTCGTGTTCATCACCTCCAAAGTGACGCTGCAAGCAGGCGATGTTTTGGCCGTGCAAGTGGCGGCCAGCCAGGCCGTCAAGTGCGAACGCTGCTGGCACTACGCCGACGATGTGGGCCATGACGCCGCACACCCCACCATTTGCGGTCGCTGCGCGAGCAACCTGCATGGCGCAGGTGAAACCCGCCAGGTCGCCTGACCCTCGAGGAAACACGCATGGCCAGCTCGAAAAAATTTGCCAAAAGCAGCTCACGCCAGGGCTTGGTGCTCTGGCTGGGCATCGCCTTGCTGGTGCTGCTGATCGACCAGTTCACCAAAGTCTTGGTGCTGGGCGCTTTCCAGCTGGGTGACAGCACGCCCGTGACCTCGTTTTTCAACCTGGTGCGTGTGCACAACCACGGCGCGGCGTTTTCCTTCCTGGCCGCTGCGGGCGGCTGGCAGCGCTGGTTCTTCACCGGCATCGGCGTGGTGGCGGCCCTGTTCATGTTGTGGATGCTGCGCTCGCATGCGGGCCAAACGCTGTTTTGTCTGGCCATCTCGCTCATCCTGGGTGGCGCTGTGGGCAATGTGATCGACCGCCTGCTGCACGGCTACGTGGTCGACTTCCTCGACTTCTTCTGGGGCCACTGGCACTTCCCCGCCTTCAACATGGCCGACAGCGCCATCACGCTGGGCGCAGGCTTGTTGATCCTGGACGAAATTTTGCGGGTGCGGCGCGGGCGTTGATTCTGCGTCCGAATGGTCATCGCGTCGGACCAATGGCCGGTGACCATCAGCCCACATCCGTCCGCGAACTCAGGTAAGCTCCCTCCCCTGATTGAAAAACACGGAGACCCCCATGCCTGGCTTGTTGCCCCACATCGACCCTGACGGTCTGCTTGAATTTTCGGTGGTCTACACAGACCGCGCCCTGAACCACATGTCCAAGCGCTTTGGCGGTGTCATGACCGACATCTCACGCATGCTCAAAACCGTTTACGGTGCGCACTCGGTGGCGCTGGTGCCCGGCAGCGGCACCTTTGGCATGGAGTCGGTGGCCCGCCAGTTCGCCACCAACCAACACGTCATGGTGATCCGCAACGGCTGGTTCAGCTTCCGCTGGACGCAGATTTTTGACATGGGCCAGATCCCCAAGAGCCACAGCGTGCTCAAGGCCCGCCGCGTGTCCGACAGCTCGCAAGCCGCCTGGACACCCGCCCCGATCGAAGACGTCAAAGCCGCGATTGCCGCAGAAAAACCCGCGCTGGTGTTTGCCCCACACGTGGAAACCGCCGCCGGCATGATCTTGCCCGACGATTACCTCAAGGCCGTGGCCGATGCGGTGCACGCTGTGGGTGGTTTGTTCGTGCTGGACTGCATTGCATCGGGTGCCATGTGGGTGGACATGAAAGCCACCGGCGTGGACCTGCTGATCAGTGCCCCGCAAAAAGGCTGGAGCAGCTCGCCTTGCTGCGCCATGGTCATGATGAGCGAACGCGCCCGCCAAGCGATTGACAGCACCACCAGCACCACCTTTGCGATGGATCTGAAAAAATGGTTGCAGGTGATGGAGACCTACGAAAGTGGTGCCCACATGTACCACACGACTTTGCCCACCGACGCGCTGCAGCGCTTGCAAGAAGCCATGCTGGAAACCGAGGCCTATGGCTTTGCCAAGGTGCGCGAAGAGCAAATGGCACTGGGTCGCCAGGTTCGCTCATTGCTGCTGGAGCACGGCTTTCCGAGTGTGGCCGCGCCCGGCTTTGAAGCGCCTGGCGTGGTGGTCAGCTACACCACCGACCCTGAGATCCAAAGCAGCAAGAAGTTCTTGGACCTCGGCCTGCAAACGGCCGCTGGCGTGCCGCTGCAGTGCGACGAGCCCGCCGACTTCCGCACCTTCCGCATGGGCCTGTTTGGTCTGGACAAATGGCACCAGGTGCCGCGCACGCTACAAATCTTGCGCGATGCACTGGAGACCATTGCGCCCAAAGCCAAACTGGCTGCTTGAAGCCTGCCTCGAGCAGCGGTCCACAAGAAACGTCGGAGCTGAAGCTCCGACCTACGAGAATTCACCTGGTAGGTCGGTGGCTTTAGCCCCGACAAGGACTTGAATCACACGCTCACAAAGTAATGATGGTGCACCCCGTGGTCTTGCGGGCTTCCAGGGCGATGTGCGCGTCCTGAATTTGCGCCAATGGGAAGGTCTGATCAATGTGGATTTTGACCTTGCCGCTGGTCACGGCCTCGAACAAATCGTCAGCCATCTCTTGCGTGCTTTCGCGCGTGGTGATGTGGCTGAACAGGGTCTGGCGGGTCACATAAATCGAGCCCTTGGGACCCAAGATGCCGGGAGCAAACGGGGCCACTGCGCCCGAAGCATTGCCAAAGCTGGCCATCAGACCAAACGGTGCCAGGCAGTCGAGCGACTTGTCCCAAGTGTCTTTGCCCACCGAGTCGTAAACCACCTTCACGCCTTTGCCACCTGTGATCTCCTTGACCTTGGCCTGGAAATCGTCGGTCGAGTAGTTGATGCAGAACTCCGCGCCGTTGGCCAAGGCCAGTGCGCACTTGGCGTCGCTGCCTGCGGTGCCGATCATGCGCAAGCCCAGGGCCTTGGCCCATTGGCAAGCGATCAGGCCCACGCCACCGGCTGCAGCGTGGAAGAGCACAAAGTCACCGGCCTTGAGGCCGCCCTGGGGCAGCGTGCGCTTGAGCAGGTATTGCGCGGTCAGGCCTTTGAGCATCATGGCGGCCCCCGTCTCGAACGAGATGGCATCGGGCAGCTTGCAAACGCACTTGGCGGGCATCACACGCACTTCGCAGTAGCTGCCGGGGGGCTGGCTGGCGTAGGCTGCGCGGTCACCGACCTTCAGGTGCGTGACGCCCTCGCCCACGGCTTCGACCACACCCGAGGCTTCCATGCCCAATTTGAGCGGCATGGGCAGGGTGTACAAACCGCTGCGCTGGTACACGTCGATGAAGTTCAGGCCAATGGCTTTGTGGCGGATGCGGATCTCGCCGGGACCGGGCTCGCCCACGGTCACGTCGACGAGTTTCATGACTTCGGGACCACCGTTCTGGTCGATCTGGACTGCAATGCTCATGGGAGGCTCCTGTACATGTGAAATCAAACGATGCACGACTGTGCCACGATTTGCATGTCCGACAAGGCCCCAAGGACAGCTTGGCGACAACGGGAAAACCCGAATCCCGATACAGTCGCCGCATGTCTCAAAAACTCTCTCCGGTCACCGCCATGTTGTTGACCGTGCCCCCGCTCATGTGGGCGGGCAATGCCGTGGTAGGGCGCATGGTCCATGACCTGGTGCCGCCGATCACACTCAACTTCTTGCGCTGGCTGGTGGCGTTTTTCATCTTGCTGCCCCTGGCCTGGCAGGTGCTGCGCTCGGGCAGTGGCCTGTGGTCGCACTGGCGGCGTTTCGGCTTGCTGAGCCTTCTGGGCGTGGGCTGCTACAACGCACTGCAGTACCTGGCGCTGCAAACCTCCACGCCGCTGAACGTGACGCTGGTGGCGGCCAGTGGGCCGTTCTGGATGCTCATCATCGGTGCGCTGTTTTTCAAAGCCCCGGTGCGGCGCATGCAACTGCTGGGTGCGCTCTTGTCCATCAGCGGTGCGCTGGTGGTGCTCTCACGCGGCAATTGGTCAGAGCTGCTGGCCGTGCGGTTGGTGGCGGGTGATCTCTTCATTTTGCTGGCCACAGCCTGCTGGGCTTTTTACAGCTGGCTGCTCAGCCGCCGCGACGAGCCCGACGCCATCCGCAACGATTGGGCCGCCTTCTTGATGGGCCAAGTGGTCTTCGGGCTGGCTTGGTCGGGCTTGTTTTCCGGGCTGGAATGGACCTTGACCGATGCGCAGATCACTTGGGGCTGGCCGCTGATCGCCACGCTGGCTTTTGTGGCCGTGGGCCCAGCCGTTTTGGCCTACCGCTGCTGGGGCTTGGGCATCCAGCAAGCGGGGCCCGCCATGGCTGGCTTCTTTGCCAACCTCACACCCTTGTTTGCGGCCATTTTGTCGGCGGCGTTTTTGGGAGAGCTGCCGCACCTGTACCACGTGGCGGCCTTCGCTTTGATCATCGGCGGGATTTGGGTGTCATCACGCCGCATGAGCGTTTGACAAACATTCAGGCTGAACTGGAGCCGCTTGGCTGGCGCAATGTGCGGCTGAGCAAGATCACCGGGATCAAGCCCACCAGCACCAAGGCCAGCGAGGGCAAGGCCGCCTCACCCAGGCGCTCGTCACGCGCCAGCTGGTAGGCCACCACGGCCAGGGTGTCGCTGTTGAAGGGGCGCAGCACCATGGTGGCGGGCAGCTCTTTCATCACATCGACAAACACCAGCAGCATGGCCGCCAGTGTGGTGCGCTTGAGCAGCGGCGCATGCACGCGGCGCAAAAGGCCCATGCCCGTGACCCCGAGCATGCGGGCTGAGTCGTCCAAACTGAGCGGTATGCGCGCATAGCCGCTTTGGACCGACTGCAAGGCCACCGCGCAAAAACGCACCAGATAAGCCCACACAAGACCCAAAGAAGTGGCCGTGATCCAGGCCCCGGCCGATGAAGCAGGCCAGGTCTGTTGAATCCAGCCCACGGGCAAGAGCAAACCCACCACCACCACAGCACCGGGAATGGCGTAACCCAAGCCCACCAGACCGATGGCCCCTTGGCTGATGCGGTCGGCGCGTGTGCGCACGCTGAACGCCAGCGCCAACGCCACGCCCACCGCCAGCACAGCAGTGACTGCCCCCAGTCGCAGACTGGTCAAGGCCCATTGACCAAAACGGTCCCAGGGCAGCTCGGTCGACTCGCCAGCCAAGGCACGCAGCATGATGAGCACCGGCAGCACAAAACCCAGCACCACCGGCAAACCGCACACGCCCCAGGCCAGCCAACGGCGCAAGCCATACAAGGTCAAGGGTTGGGCCTCGGCCGAGCCTTGGCGTGAACCACGGCCCTGGTTGAAGCGCATGCGCTTTTGGGCGCGTTGCTCCAGCTGCAACAGGAACACCACCACGGCCAGCAACAACGTGGCCAGCTGCGCCGCGGCGATGCGGTTGTCCATGGACAGCCAGGCTTTGTAGATGCCCGCCGTGAAGGTCTGGATGCCGAAATAACTTGAAACGCCAAAGTCGGCCAGGGTTTCCATGAGCGCCAGCGCCACCCCTGCGGCCACAGCGGGCCGGGCCAGCGGCAAAGCGATCTCTCGGATGCGACGGGACAAAGGTGCGCCCAGCAAGCGGGCCGCTTCCATCAAACCGGCGGCGCGTTCGACCAGCGCAGTGCGGGCCAGCAGATATACATAGGGGTAAAGCGCCAAGGTGAAAACCAAGGCCGCCCCCCAGACACTGCGCACATCGGGCCACAAGCGGCCTTGCAGGCCCAGGGCTTCGCGCAGCGCCACTTGCAAGGGGCCGCTGAACTGCAGAAAGTCGGTGTAGGCATAGGCCACCACATAAGCGGGCATGGCCAGCGGCAAGAGCAGCAGCCATTCAAAAACGCCGCGCCCCGGAAAATCAAACAGGGTCACCAACGCCGCCGTGGCCAGACCAAGCACCGTCACGCCCACAGCGACCATCAAGCACAGCCCCAGCGAAGTGAGTGCGTAATCGGGCAGCACGGTGCGTGCCATCTCCAGCAAGATGTCGGCGCTTTGCGCGCTCCACTGCATCCAGGAGCCCAGCACGGCCAAGACAGGCAAGGCCAAAGCCAGTGCCAGCAAGGCGTAAAGCCAAGAGGAAAACCGAGCAAACAAGGAGGTGCGCAACATAGTGGCCTATTGTAGGAGCCGCACCCTGTACGGGATGCCTGCGCTGCCCATCCTGAAAGCCCGCCCTTTACCCTCCTTCGTCACAACGGGCCCAATCGCCAAAGGGCTGCGGCAACCTGCCTACAATCGAGCGCATGTTTCTTGAGCTCAGCCAACTGGACATCCAATACCCCGGTCGCACCACGCCTGCCGTGCAAGGGGTCAATTTGGGCCTGCGCGCCGGTGACATCGGCGTGCTGATCGGTCCCTCGGGCTGCGGCAAAACCACTTTGCTGCGTGCCGTGGCCGGACTGGAGCCCGTCTCTGGCGGCAAGATTTTGTTGTCCCAGCGCGTCGTGAGCGAGCCCGGCCACACCGAACCGGCCGAGCGCCGCCGCATTGGCATGGTGTTTCAGGACTACGCGCTTTTCCCGCACATGGACGTGGGCCGCAATGTGGCCTTTGGCATTGAACACCTGCCCAAGGCCGAGCGTGCGGCGCGGGTGGCCGAGGTGCTGACGCTGGTGGGCCTCGAAGGGGCTGAAAAGCGCTTTCCGCACGAGCTGTCGGGTGGCCAACAACAACGCGTGGCGCTGGCCCGTGCGCTGGCCCCCAAGCCCGACCTGCTCTTGCTGGACGAGCCGTTTTCCAACCTCGACATCGACCTGCGTGAACGCCTGGCCCATGAGGTGCGCAACATCCTCAAAGCGGCCAAAGCCACTGCCTTGCTGGTCACGCACGACCAGCTCGAAGCCTTTGCCATTGGCGACGTGATCGGCGTGATGAACGAAGGCCAATTGCACCAGTGGGACGATGCCTACAGCCTGTACCACCGCCCGGCCACGCGCTTTGTGGCGGACTTCATTGGGCATGGCGTGTTCACGCCCGCCACCCTGCGCGAAGTCAACGGCCAAGTGGTGGTGGACACCCCCGTGGGCGAGCTGAGCGATGTGGCCGAGTGCCCCCTGCCCTGCGCGTTTGAAGGCGGGCAATGCGATGTGCTGCTGCGTGCCGACGACATCGTGCACGACGACGATGCCCCGGTGAAGGCCGAGATCATCCGCAAGGCGTTTCGCGGCTCGGAGTTTTTGTACACCTTGCGTCTGGCCAGCGGCGACTTGTTGATGGCCCATGTGCCCAGCCACCACGACCACAAATTGGGCGAGTGGATCGGCATCCGCGCCGAGGTGGACCACGTCGTCACCTTCAACCGCGCCTGCCCGGTGCAGCACCGCGACCTGTGCCAGATGCCTTGCGCCAAAGCTGAGGCCTGCGAACACACCGACCCGCAGTACCAACCCGTCAAATTTTTTGAAGCCCCTTGAACACCTGCAGGTCGGTACCTTCAGGTCCGACATTTAAGGTCAAGCACAGGCCCATGTCGGGGCTGAAGCCGCCGACCTACGAAACGTCACGCAGACGGATGATGTCTTCACGCAAGTCCTTGGCCCAAGCCCGACGGTCGCGGCCTTGGGCGGTTTGGGGTTCGCCAAAATGCACCACGGCGACGATGCGCGAGGCACGCAAAGTGCGCCAGACCGAGCCAATCAGGGTGTCATCGCCGATGTAGCACGGCGCAAAGCTGGTCTCACCCGTGGCCGCGTCGATGAACTTGAGCGACATGGGCTGCACCGGCGCATCGGCCTGCAGGGCCGACTGAATCAGGTTGGCATGAAAAGGCAAGAGGTCTCGGCCATCGCTGGTGGTACCTTCGGGAAAGACCGCCACCACATCGCCGTCTTTCATCGCGTCGGCCATGTCCTTGACCATGCGCAGCGCGTCTTTGCGGCTGCTGCGCTCAATGTACAAACTGCCCGAGCCCGTGGCCAAAGTCCCGATCAGGGGCCAGCGGCGGATGTCCGACTTGGCCACAAAACGGCAATGCCGAGCGGCATGGATGACCGAAATGTCCAGCCATGAGATGTGGTTGGCCACGATGAGCGCAGGCCCGTTCAACACGGGCTGGCCCAGCACCTTGAGGTGAATGTCCCACAAGGCCAGAAACTGCAGCGACCAGACCTGCACACGCATTTCGCGCTGCTCCTCACTGAGCTTTGGAAAATGCGCGTAAATCCACCACATGCCCAGGACCACGTGCCAGAGGCCGCGCAGCATTTTCCAAATGGCGTGCAGAGATTTCATGTCAGTGTCGAGGTGGCGAAGGCGCTCAGCCCCGCGCAGATGACCCAGCACCACGCACGAGGGGCTGCGCGAGAAGCGGCTTACTTGGCTTCAAAAGCCACATGCCCACCAACCACCGTGGCCAGCACGCGACCGGGCAACTCGTAACCCGAAAACGGGGTGCTCTTGCCCTGGCTGCGCAGGCACTCGGGGGTGACCAGCCAATGGCCTTCGGCAGACAGCACGCACACATCGGCCACCCCGCCAATGGCCAGGTGACCCACCGAGCCTTGCAAGGTGCTGAGCGTGGTGCCCAGCACGCGGGCCGGATCGGCCGTGATGCGAGAGAGTACTTGGGGCAAGTCCACACCCGACTCCTGGCCCCACTTGAGCGCCAGGCTCCAGAGGAGCTCCATACCGGTGGCACCGGGCTCGGCTTCGGCAAAGGGCAAGGCCTTGGCATCGGCATCGACCGGGGTGTGGTCCGACACCAGCACATCGAGCGTGCCATCGGCCAGGCCTGCACGCAGGGCATCGCGGTCGCGCTGCTGGCGCAGCACAGGTGTCAAGCGCGCACGGCTGTCAAAGTAACCCATGTCGGCGTCGGTCAGGTGCAGCGAGTTGATGCTCACATCGGCCGTGACCGGCAGGCCTTCGGCCTTGGCCTGACGGATCAGCTCCACCCCTTGAGCGCTGCTGATGCGGCACAGGTGCACGCGGGCGCGTGTGCTGCGCACCAGCTCAAAAATCGTGTGCAAGGCAATCGTCTCGGCGGCGACCGACACGCCCGACAAGCCCATGCGTGTGGCCAGCGGGCCGCTGGCGGCCACGCCTTTGCCCAGGTGCAGCTCTTGCGGGCGCAGCCAGACCGTGAAGCCAAAGGTGCTGGCGTATTGCAAGGCGCGTTGCAGCACCTGCGTGCTGGGAATCGGCACCTCGGCCTGAGAAAAGCCCACGCAACCGGCGTCGGTCAACTGGACCATCTCGGTCAGCACATCGCCCTTGAGGCCCACGGTGAGTGCGCCCAAAGGCAGCACGCGGGCCTGATGCAGTTTTTCGGCGCGGTAACGCAGCATCTCGACCAGACCGGGTTCATCGAGCACCGGCTCGGTGTCCGGTGGGCAGACCAGGCTGGTCACGCCACCGGCCACCGCAGCGGCCATTTCGCTCTCCAGCATGCCCGCGTGTTCCTGACCGGGCTCGCGCAGGCGCGAGGCCAGATCCACCAAACCCGGGGCCACGATGCAGCCCTTGGCATCGATCACGCGGTTGGGGCTGAAGTCAGCGGGCACTTGGCCCATGGCCACAATGCGGCCGGCCGCAATCGCCAAGTCTACTTGTTGGTCAAAGCCGCTGGCAGGGTCGATCACGCGGCCGTTTTGAATCAGGATCTTCATGTTCTTGTCCTTATGCCTCGTTGCCCGCGACGATGCTCATCACCGCCATGCGCACGGCGATGCCGAAGGTCACCTGCGGCAAGATCACGCTTTGCTGGCCATCGACCACGGCCGAGTCGATCTCGACGCCGCGGTTGATCGGGCCGGGGTGCATGACGATGGCGTCGGGCTTGGCCAGTTGCAGTTTTTCAGGCGTGAGACCAAAGCTCTCAAAGTATTCCTGGCTGGAGGGCAACAGCGCGCCGCTCATGCGCTCGTTTTGCAGGCGCAGCATGATGACCACGTCACAACCCTTGATGCCTTCTTCGAGGTTGTTGAAGACGCGCACGCCCATCTGGGCCATGTCGGCGGGCACCAGCGTTTTGGGGCCGACCACACGCACCTCGGCACAGCCCAGCGTAGTGAGCGCGTGGATGTCCGAGCGGGCCACACGCGAGTGCAACACATCGCCCACGATGGCCACGGTGAGGTTGGTGAAATCTTTTTTGTAGTGCCGGATGGTGTACATGTCCAGCAGCGCCTGGGTGGGGTGGGCGTGGCGGCCGTCACCGGCATTGACCACGTGCACATGCGGCGCGACGTGTTGCGCGATCAAATACGGCGCACCCGATTCACTGTGGCGCACCACAAAAATGTCAGCGGCCATGGCGCTCAGGTTAGCGATGGTGTCGAGCAGCGACTCGCCTTTGCTGGCCGAAGACCGCGCGATGTCGAGCGTGTAGACGTCGGCCGACAGGCGGGTGGCCGCGATGTCGAAGGTGGTGCGGGTGCGGGTGCTGTTCTCGAAGAACAGGTTGAACACGCTCTTGCCGCGCAAGAGCGGCACCTTTTTCACTTCGCGGTCGTTGACACTCACAAAGCCCTGCGCGGTGTCCAGGATGTGGGTCAGGATGTCCTTGGACAAGCCTTCAGTGGAGAGCAGGTGGATCAGCTCGCCGTTCTTGTTGAGTTGGGGGTTGTTGCGTTTGTAGAGCATGTTGTTTTCACCTCAATCAGGCTTTGTTCTCCACGTCAAAACTGAAACGGCCCTCAGCGTCGCGGGCCAGCGCCAGCGATTGCGTCTCGGGCAGGGTCACACGGGCAGCGGCATAGTCGGCCTGCACCGGGAGCTGACGGCCACCGCGATCGACCAGCACCGCCAGCTGCACGCGGGCGGGGCGACCGTAGTCAAAAATCTCGTTGAGCACCGCACGGATGGTGCGACCGGTGTAGAGCACATCGTCGAGCACCAAAATGTCCGCACCATCTACCTCAAAAGGCAAGCTGGTCTGGCCACCGGCCGACAGACCGCGCTGGGCAAAGTCGTCGCGGTGCATGACCGAAGAGACTTGGCCCGATTCACCGGTCAGGTTCAGGTCGCGCTGCAGCCGTTGGGCCAACCAGGCACCGCCCGAGGTGATGCCGACCAAGCGTGTGTTGGCCTGGCACAGGTTGCGCACGCCGCGCAGCAGTTCCTGGTACAAGGCCTCGGCGTTCAGGGCCAATGCGCTCATGGGAGGCTCCTCAAAAATTGGTCAAGAATGATGGCCGCTGCCGCCGCATCGGCGTCTTTGGCCCCATAAGAATGGGCTTCGGTGGTGGTGTAACGCTCATCCACCTCGTACACCGACAGGCCAAAACGGCCACGCAGCTGACGACCGAACTTGCGGGCGCGCAAGGTGTTTTCGTGCTCACCGCCATCGGGATGGGTCGGCACGCCGATGACCAAGGCGTCGGGCTGCCACTCCTTGATGCGTTTGGCAATGTGCTCAAAACGGGCATCGCCCTCGGCGGCAATCGTGCCTTGGGGTGTGGCCGACTTCATCAGGCGGTTGCCCACGGCCACGCCAGTGCGCTTGAGGCCATAGTCGAAAGCCAAAAAAGTCTGTTGGCTGGCAGGGACGGTGTTTTCGGGCACGGCGCTCATGCGTGACCCGCCTCTGGCGAGAGCATCCAGCTTTTGAGGCCCAGCAAGTCGAGGGCGCGGTCATAGCGCTCGGCCATGGGCACCTCGAAGATCACATCGATCGAGGCGGGCACCGTCAACCAGGTGTTTTCGGCCAACTCCGATTCGAGCTGCCCTTCGCCCCAGGACGAATAGCCCAGCGTGATCAGCACGCGGCGGGGACCCGCGCCCGAAGACAAGGCTTCGAGCACATCGCGCGAGGTGGTCATCTCCAGCCCGCCGGGCACGGCCAGGGTGGAGGCATAAATCGAGCCGCCGTCTTCTTGGGGCTTGTCCATGCGCAGGGGGTCGTGCAGCACAAAGCCGCGCTCGGTTTGCACCGGGCCGCCGTGCGAGACCGGGTTTTGCATCAGGTCGTCTCGGCGCAGCGGCAAGTCCACCTTGTCAAACAAGAGGCGCATGCTGATGTCGGCGGGTTTGTTGATGATCAGGCCCATGGCACCGCGTGGGCTGTGTTCGCACATGTACACCACGCTGCGGGCAAAAGTCTCGTCCTCCAACCCGGGCATGGCGATCAGGAAATGATGCTTGAGGTCAATGGAGGCACAATCGGTCATGCGTTGATTTTAACGGCCCCACCTCCGAGGGACGGCTCTGCGGCGCACTTATTGATCCAACCGGGTAGCCTCTCATGGAAACCACCTTTTCGAGCGGCTTGGTGTGGCTGCGGCGCGACCTGCGCGTGGCCGACCATGCTGCGCTGTACCACGCGCTCAAACACTGCCAGCGGGTGCATGTGGCCTTTGTGTTTGACACCGCCATCCTGGACAAACTGCCCCGCGCCGACCGCCGGGTCGAGTTCATCCGCGAATCGCTGGTGGAGGTCGATGAACAGCTGCGCCAGCTGGCTGGACACCCGCAGGCGGGTCTGATCGTGCGGCACGGCGTGGCGCAAGACAAGATCCCCAAACTGGCCCACCACCTGCAGGTGCAGGCCGTGTTTGCCAACCACGACGACGAACC
>JBEEJQ010000005.1:0-30639 GCA_041169105.1 Pseudomonadota bacterium
CGTGCCGCACATCTTCGCCATTGGCGACATCGTGGGCCAGCCCATGTTGGCGCACAAGGCGGTGCACGAAGCACACGTGGCGGCCGAAGTGATTGCGGGCGAACTGCAAGGCAACAAAGAGTTGGCTGCTGCGGCGTTCAACGCACGCGTCATCCCAAGCGTGGCCTACACCGACCCCGAAGTGGCATGGGTGGGCTTGACCGAAGACCAAGCCAAAGCGCAAGGCATCAAGGTGAAAAAGGGCTTGTTCCCTTGGACGGCTTCTGGCCGCGCCATTGCCAACGGCCGCGACGAAGGCGTGACCAAACTGCTGTTTGACGATTCACCCGAGGCCCACGGCCACGGCAAGATCCTGGGCGGCGGCATGGTGGGCACGCACGCGGGCGACATGATTGGCGAGATCGCACTGGCCATTGAAATGGGCGCAGACGCCGTGGACATTGGCAAAACCATCCATCCACACCCCACGCTGGGCGAAAGCATCGGCATGGCGGCAGAAGTGGCGCACGGTAGCTGCACGGACTTGCCGCCTAGCAAGAAGTAAACGCTTCGCGTTGCTAAACAAAAAAGCCCAGACAGGAAACGGTCTGGGCTTTTTTTGTTCTGCGAAGGTTTTCTAATCGCCGCATTTCATGCGGTGATTAAGCGGTGTATTCACCGCATCAATGCGCCCCAAGGTAACACCCCTCAGCCCGCTCCCCATCCAATTCATCACCTTCTTCGCTGCACAGCGCAGAAATCAAGGCTTGGTCCACCACTTGGCCTGGTAGCAGCAGCTCTTCATTGGTCCAACGCTTGACCAAGTGGCCATTGGCCACGCCGCCGGTGTGCGGGGCTTGGTAGGCGCGGCGGTGTTGCATGGTGATGCCGCTGTTGGCGTTGGCAATGAAGCGGCTCTCGCCCAAGGCCCAGGGTTCAAAGTAGGCATTGGCGGCGGCGTCCACTTGGCGAAAGTAGCTGCGTGCGCCTTCGGCGTTGAGCTTCTTGCGCACGGTGCGCGTGATGAGGCCTTGCAAGTGGTCGAGCGCTGCATAGTCCATCTGGCTGATGGTGGCCGGGCTCATGTCAAGTCCGGCCAGCGCGGTCGCGGTTGCTAGCTTGGCGGGCAGCACTTGCACCATGGCTTTGACCACATCGTGGTGCGGCGCGATGGCGGTGGCCACACCGCGTGTTTGCGGCTGGATGGGGCAGCGAATTTCTACAAAGCGGGGTTTGACGGGGCCAGTGCAGCCGTCGTGGTGGTAGTACTCGCCTTGGCTCAGCCGCCCTTTGCTGGAGCGCCCGCGCACATCGCGGTAGGTCGGGTGCTGGGTGTGCACATTCAGGCAGACCACCAAGCCCGTGTCATCGACCAGTTGGTAAAAGGCTTCGCGCCATTCGGGCAAGAGCAGTTGGTCGTGCAGGTAGTCGCTGGGCTCACTGCCTTCGTGGCCCACTTCGCCTTCAATGACCAACACGAATGGACGGGGTCTGCGCACGCGCCACTGGGCATTGGCAAAGTTCAGCACCGAGGTGGTTTCAGAAGGTGTGGTGGCGCTGTGGCCCGAGGCGTGAGACATGGTGAATTGAGGTTTTTTCGGGCTCAGTCGGCGAGCGCGGGATGGGTGCCCATTTTAGGGCTCAGTGTTTGGGCTGCCCTGCCGGGTTTCAGGACGGCGCAGAAACGGTCATTTGGCGTTTTCCGGGCCGCTCACGCCTGGCCATCCGTCCTGTGTGCCTCAAGTCGCGGGCTGCAGCCTCAGCGCCTGCCAGACACGAATCGCGGCATAGGCGTCGTTGGCCGCATAGACCAATTGCGCCTCGCTCAGCCGCGCATTGGCCCAGTTGCTGGTGGCGGCTTTTTTGGACTTGATGAAGCGCTGATTGAACAGCACCGCCACTGCGCCCTTGACGCCCATGTCTTTGCGATAACCGCGTTGGTGGAACACGGTGTTGAGTTCCAGAATACCTTGGGGTTCGATGCCCAGTTTGTGGATGATGCGTTTGCGGTCATCGCCCAGGCCAAACCCCGCTTTGACGATGCCCGGCTGCGCCAGCAATTGCGCGGCCACGGCTCGGCATTCGGGTTCGTGCAGCTGAAACACCCAGGCCCGCTCTGCCGTGGACAGTTGCAGGATGTGCGGGCCGTCAGATGCCTCGCCCACTTTGAAGGTCGGTTTGGATTCGGTGTCAAAACCCCAGGCCGGGCTTTTGAACAAGGCTTCTTGCGCCTGCTTGGCTTGCGGTCCCGTGCTCACCAGTGTGATGCGGTCAAGGTCCAGCCGTTCAAAGGGCGGGAGCAGGGCGATGGCGTCTTTGTCGGGCGTGGCGTGGCGGGTGTTCATGCAGGCAGTCTGGGGTCTGTGGTGTGACCCTGGACTGTATCGCCTTGTCCCAGCACTTGCGAAAGAATGCTTTGCGCCTGCTGCGCATCGTGCCCGCGCCAGGCCACGATCTGGTCCGGA
The DNA here is from genome assembly GCA_041169105.1 of Pseudomonadota bacterium. GTDB lineage: Bacteria > Pseudomonadota > Gammaproteobacteria > Burkholderiales > Burkholderiaceae_C > Limnohabitans_A. Next base: position 2,445 of record JBEEJQ010000005.1, read on the forward strand.
CGGATCAGGACCAGCGGGGCTTCGTACAGCGCCAGGATGTCAGCGCTGGTGTGGTGCACCACCTTCAGGTCGAGCCCCATGTCGTGGGCGCTTTGTTCAAAAGCGAGCGCATCGGGCGGCTGCGGGCCCAGCGCCAGCAAGGTCCATTCAAAGTTGAAGGTGTCAAAGAGCGAGCGGCCGTCGGGCAGCCAAGCGTGGGGTGGCCGACCGCCGGGCGTGGCGCAGGGCACGTAGTGGTTGGCTGCGTCGGGCGGTGCGTTGCTGCCGTCGCCCGCGATGATGGGGCTGCCGTCGTAGCGCCCGCCAAAGGTCACCCCGGGGATGTTGAACTCGCGCCGCACATGGCCGTTGAGATAGTCCGAGGCGACTGCTCGGGCCTGCTCCCCTTGGGGGCTGTTGTCTTCCAGCTCGGGCGCGGCTTCAAACAGGCCAATCGAGTCGGCAAACTGCCGCGCATAGCCCGTGTTGCGCTCGGCCAGAGGCCGGCGTTCGCCTTCGTAGCTGTCCAGCAAGGCGGCGGGCGCTTGGCCCTTGAGCACGCTGGCCAGTTTCCAGCTGAGGTTGACCGCGTCTTCGACTGCGGTGTTGTAGCCGAGGCCGCCGGTGGGGGTGAACAGGTGCGCGGCATCGCCGCCCAAAAACACACGGCCTTTCTGAAAGGACTCGGCTACCAGCGCATGGCCTGCCATCCAGGTGGCCATGGACAGGATCTCGATGTCGATGGCTTGCCCAAATGCTTTTGAAAACAAACGCCGCGCATCGGCTTCGGTCAGTGCGTCGGTGGCGGCATCGTCGGCCATCTGGATGTGGAAGGCGAATTCGCTCACGCCATCGACCGACATGATGAAGGCGCGCAACTCGGGGTTGACCACCACATACATCCAGGCGCGGTCATTCAGGTTGCGGGCGTAAAAGTCGGGGGCCTTGAGGTACACGGCCAGCATCTTGCCGCCCATGAATTTGCGCTTGAAGCCGGTGGTCCCGCCCCAGGCGATGCCCAGCTGGCCGCGCACAAAGCTGCGGGCCCCATCAGCGCCCACCATGTAGGCCGCATGCACCTGGACCGGCTCGCCACCATCGACCGCTTGCACCACGGCTTGAACGCCGGTGCCCAGGTCCTCAAAGCTTTTGAGTTGCCAGCCGTAGCGCATCTCGACACTGGCTTGTTGTTGCGCGTGGCGGTGCAGGCAGACCTCGACATATTTTTGCGAGACGCGGTGCGGCAGCTCGGCTGCGCTCCAGGCCCCTGACATGTTTTTGATGGCCTGCGGCGCTGCTGCGGCTGTGGGCAGACGCAGGCGGGCCAGCTCTGTGCCTGCAAAGCGGGTCAAGTAGGCGATGTCGGTCGGGTGGTCGGGCGGCAGGCCCATGCTGCGGATTTCGTGCGCAAAGCCCAAGCGCCGGAAATGCTCCATGGTCCGCGCTTGGGTGGCATTGGCCTGCGGGTTGAAGGCGGTGCCGGGTTTGGCGTCTACCAGCAAGCAGCGGATGTTGCGCCGCCCCAGCTCGATGGCCAGCATCAGGCCGCAGGGGCCGCCGCCTGCGATGAGGACATCAACATTGAGTGTGGTTGCCATGGGGAATGTTCTTGCGTGAAGGGTTGGGCGGGATGCCGGTCAGTCTTCGCGTGCCAAGCGGATCGGCAAGTCAATCGCAAAGTACTGCGCGGGCAGCCCCAGCCGAGCGGCGGTGGCCGGGTCGGACTCGCTTTTGAAGTCGCACACCAGCGAGGCGCGCACGCCAAAAACGGCGTCCTTGTCGAGCCAGGGGTCTGAGGCGTCAAACACTTCGGTGATCAGGCTGCGGTAGCCGGGCGCTTCCACGATGACGTGGTAGTGGGCCGGACGCCAAGCGTCGCGGTGCGACACGCGCAGCAACTCGCCCACCGGCCCGTCGGTGGGCACCAGGTAGGGGCGGGGCCGGATGGTGGCCAGCTCAAAGTGCCCATCGGCCTGCACCTTGATCTGGCAGCGCAGGTTGTCTTGCGGCTGGCTGTCGTCCATTTGCCAGTACATGCCGTTGTCGGCGTTTTGCCAAAAGTCGATGGTGGCTTCGGGCAGCGGCTGGCCGTGTATGTCGGTCACGCGGCCACGGATCAGCACCGGGTCACCGGCGTTGCCTTTGATCAGGTTGCTGCCGTTGTCCATCCAGGGCGAGCCACGGGTGTGGAAGGGGCCGAGCACGCTGCCTTCGGTGGCACCGGGCCGGGCGGCCAGCAGGTCCACCAGCGAGGACAAGCCCAACACGTCGGACATCAAGGTGAACTCGCTGCGCGAGGGGCTGCTGATCTCGGCGGCCCGGTGCAAAAAAGCGATGCCTTCACGCCATTCATCGTGGGTCAGCTGGGTCTCGCTGGCAAAGGCGTGCAGGTGGTGCGCCAAGCGGTTGACCAGGTGCCGCAGTCGTTCATCGTCGATGTTCGAAAAACTGCTTTTGACGGTGTCCGTCAGGTTGTCGCGGGTGATGTTTTTCATGGCAGGATGAGGTCAGACGGCCAGCAGGCCAACCTGGTTGCGCAAGATGCCGATGCCTTCGATGTCGATCTCGATCGTGTCGCCCGGCTGCATCCACACCGGCGGTTTGCGTGCATAGCCCACACCGGCGGGTGTGCCCATGACGATCACGTCACCAGGCTCCAGCGTCATGCAGGCCGACATCATGGCAATCGTCGGAGCCACATGGAACACCATGTCGGTGGTGGTCGCACTTTGCATCACTTGGCCATTCAGGCGCGACTCGATGTGCAGGCCCACGCAGCCGGGCGGCAGTTCGTCGGCGGTGACCAGGTGGGGGCCAAAGCCGCCGGTCTGGTCAAAGTTCTTGCCCACGGTCCATTGGGTGGTTTTGCGCTGGTAGTCGCGGAAGGTCGCGTCATTGAAGCAGGCGTAGGCAAACACCGAATCCAGTGCCTCGGCTTCGCTCACGTTGCGGGTGGTCTTGCCGATGACGAGGGCCAGCTCGGCTTCGTAGTCCAATGAGGTGGAAATCGGCGGGATTGGGATGGTGGCGCCATGCGCTGCCAGCGAAGACGGGCCACGGAAAAAGATGGTGGGGTAGTCCGCCACCTTGTTGCCGCCTTCGGCCGCGTGGTCGTGGTAGTTCACGCCCAGGCAGATGATCTTGCTCGGGCGCGGCACGCAGGGCAACAGGCTGACCTGGGCCAGTGGCGTGGCGGTGGCGCTGGCCGCGCGTTGGGCGATGCTGGCCATCAGCGCTGAGTTGCCGCTGGCCAGGGCAAAGAAGTCGTTGATGCTGGCAGGCGCGTTGTCCATGCAGTGGCGCATGTCGACCACGCCTTGATCGAGCAGAACGCCGTAGCGTGTGGTTTTGTCTTGGGTGTAGCTGATGAGTTTCATGGGATCCTTTGGAGTGGCGGTGCTCAGGCGGCTGAGCGGTTTTCCAATGAATCCTATGGGGGAACGATCGTGACTTGTGTCACTTTTGGGGCTTGCCATGGGCCCCTGTCACATCAGGAGATCACTTTCGCCCCGACTTCTTGCCCTTTTCGCTGGCCTCTTTGCGCACGGCCCGTTCGGCATCGGCTTTTTTGCCTTCGGCCAGCCATTGGGTAAATTGTTCTGGGGTTTCGATGGTCACGCGGCCAAGCGCCCCTGAGCGGAAGTCGTGAATCACGATGTGCGCGGCTTTGGTGGTGTTGACGCGGCCGCCGCTTTGCATGGCACCGCGCACGCGGCCAATGGCTTCGAGCAGAGTTTCGTCGGTGTGGCTGGCCACGTCGGCGATCTTGTAGCGATCCGCCAGCGCCTGCGGGTAGTGCGGGATCAGGTAGTTCAGCAGTTCCAGCGCCACGACTTCTTCGTCAAAGGCATTGACGCCAATCGCGCCGCTGGCGGCCAGGTTGAAGCCGCTTTGCTCGACGATGATGCGCGGCCACAGCACGCCGGGGGTGTCGTACAGATAGAAGTCATCGGCCAGCGCGATGCGCGCTTCTTGTTTGGTCACCCCGGCTTCATCGCCGGTCTTGGCGGCGCGTTTGCCTTTGAGGGTGTTGATCAGGGTGGACTTGCCCACGTTGGGGATGCCGCAAATGAGCACCCGCATGGGCTTGACCATGCCGCCCCGGTTGGGCGCGAGTTGCCGGCAAGCGTCGATCAAGGCCTTGGCGGGCGAGCTCATGCTGGTGTCCAGGCCCAGGGCGCTCACGCCGGGCATGGCGTTGTAGTGGGCCAGCCACTGCGCCGTGCGGGCCGGGTCGGCCAGGTCTTGCTTGCTCAAGATCTTGAGCGCGGGCTTGCCCTTGATCAGCTCGGCCAGCATGGGGTTGGCGCTCGAGCCGGGCAGGCGGGCGTCGAGCATCTCGATGACGACGTCAATCTCTTTGATGCGCTCCCCGATCGCTTTGCGCGTGAGGTGCATGTGTCCGGGGAACCATTGAATCGCCATAAAAAGTCGTCGGGAAAGCCGCTGAAGACCGAGTGTCAAAGAAAGTGATTGTCGTCGAGTTCCTGGCGGGCATTCCTGGGCTCAAAATGACGGACACAAGAAATCAGGGAGAAACGCCATGAACACCCGCCAAGCAGAAGACCGCGCGTTTGCGCAAGACCACATGAACACCGTGCTGGCCCGCTTGGCCGGACCGGGTGCCACGCCGCGCCCCGACCAGGTGGACGCTGTGCACGCCGTGTTGCAGCCCGCATCCCGTGTGCTGGTGGTGCAGGCCACCGGCTGGGGCAAGTCGGCGGTGTATTGGGCGGCCACGCATGCGATTCGCAGCACGGGTGCTGGCCCCACGCTGGTGGTGTCGCCGCTCTTGGCCCTGATGCGCGACCAAGTGAGCGCGGCCGAGCGTGCGGGGCTGAAGGCCGCGACAGTCAACTCCACCAACATCGACGATTGGGACGAGGTGTTCCAGCGGTTGGACGATGACGCCATCGATGTGTTGCTGGTCTCGCCCGAGCGTCTGGGCAACCCGCGTTTTGCGGCGCGGCTGGGCGCTTTGTTGGCCCAGGTGGGGCTGATCGTGATCGACGAGGCGCATTGCATCAGCGATTGGGGCTTTGACTTCCGGCCCGATTACCAGCGGCTGGCGCGGGCGCTGCTCTCGACGCCGACCGCCAGCGTGCTGGCCACCACGGCCACGGCCAACGAGCGGGTGACGCATGACATTGGCAAGCAGCTGGGCGCCAACACGGTGACGTTTCGCGGCACGCTGGCCCGCACTTCGCTCACGCTGTCGGTGGTGCCGGGCTTGTCGCCTTTGCAGCGCTACGCCTGGATTGCCGATGCGCTGGAGCAGTTGCCGGGCTCGGGCATTGTGTATGTGCTGACGGTGGCCGAGGCCGAGCGGCTCACGGCGTTTTTGCGCAGCTGCGGCCATGCGGTGGATGCCTACACCGGGCAGATCGACGCCGACACGCGCCTGAAAGTGGAAGACCGCCTGCGCCACAACCAGGTCAAGGCGGTGGTGGCCACCTCGGCGCTGGGCATGGGCTACGACAAGCCCGACCTCGGCTTTTGCGTGCATGTGGGCTCGCCTTCGACCCCGGTGGCGTATTACCAGCAAGTGGGACGGGCGGGCAGGGCGGTGGCGCATGCCGAAGGCGTGTTGCTGCCGTCGGACGCCGACGAGCGCATTTGGGATTACTTCGCCACCGCGTCCATTCCCGACCCGAAGACGGCAGAGAAAGTGCTGAACAGCTTGGGCGGGGATGCCCGCAGCCTGATCGAGATCGAAGCCGACACCGGCGTGCGCCGGGGGCGGCTGGAGGCGTTGCTCAAGATTTTGGCGGTCGAAGGCGTGGTGGACAAAGACGGCTCGGCCTGGCGGGCCACGGGCGTGCCCTATGAACACGACACGGCCAAATGGACGGCGCTGGCCCAGGTGCGCCAGCAAGAGGCGGGCATCATGCGTCAGTACGCGCACGGCCAAGGCTGCCTGATGGCGTATTTGCAAACCGCGCTGGACGACCCGTCGCCTGCGCCTTGCGGACGCTGCTCGGTCTGCACCGGGCATGTGCCGTTTCCGGGTCTGACGCCATCGCAAGACAAATTGCTCGCCGCCCGCAATTTCTTGCGCGGGGTGGATGTGGACATCGAGCCGCGCAAGCGCTGGCCTGCCGGGGTTCGGCGCAAGGGCAGCATTCAGGGCTTTGATGTGGGCCGGGCCGTTTCGTTTGCCGATGATCCCGGCTGGGTGGCCGAGCTGCAGGCGCTGCGCTTGGCGGCTCCTGGTGATGTGCCTGACGATTTGCTGGCCGGTGCGGTGGCCACCTTGGGGCGCTGGGCCAAAAACTGGCCGGCACGGCCGGTGTGTGTGGTGCCGCTGCCTGCGCCCAACATGGCGTTCAACCGCGCCTTGGCGCAGCACATTGCCCACAAGGGCCGCTTGCCTTTGCACGATGTGTTCAGTTGGGTGGGCGGGCCTGCGCCCGATGATGCTTCGTCCACTCCGGTCGTGGCGCATCTGGAGTCGGCCATTCGTTTGGCGGCAGATGCGGATCTGCCGAACGGGCCGGTGCTGCTGGTTGCCAGCACGGTGCGCACCCGTTGGACGGCCACCGTGGCGGCGGCACTTTTGCGTGAATACGGTGCCCGCCAGGTGCTGTTGTTGGCACTGCACTTGCAGCCCTGATTTTTTGCCAGCAGGTCGGCGGCGTCAGCCCCGACATGGGAGTCTTCATTTGCAGGTCGGCGGCTTCAGCCCCGACATTCGGTCTGTGCCTGGCCGGCAGATGTCGGACCTGAAGGTGCCGACCTACAGGCTTTCTTGGTGCATGATCCCTACAACTTTTTGCGATTTGACAATGAACGACGACACCCAAGATACGCCCCTGATGCAGGAACCCCGCCTTTGGCAGGACGAGCTTTGGACCGCCAAGGTCATCAAGAACGAAGACGACGACGGTTGGGCGGTGGCGATGTACAAGGCCGGTGAGTCCGAGCCCGCACTGGTGGGCCCCTGGACCATGGGCCGCGACAAGAAGAACCCCAAACCGCTCGATGGCTCGGCCTTCATCACCTTGGTCAAAACCGCCAGCGAGTTTGTGCGCCGCAGCGAACAGCAGCTGCACGCCCAGCTTAACCAGAGCGTGACGGTGAGCGGTCAAAACGGCCGCGTGACCGTGCTGCTGCGCATCGTGCCCGACGAAGACAACCCCTATGCGGTGTTGACGGCGCAGGACGAAGGCGGCGAGACCCAGGCCGAGTTCAAGGTCGATGCCGGTTTCAAGCTCAACCGCCAGACGGCGCAAGCCTGGGTGGACGCCGATTTGGCCAAGCCCGGCAGCGGGCGGCGCTGAAACGCTCCACCTGAGGTCCGCTGTCATGGTGGGTACAGCCCGCTGTATGGCCTCGGCCCACAATGGGCAGCACAACACAGGAGACCCACGATGAACCGCGTTTTGGCCCACACCGGTGCCCGTTACCCCATTTTGCAAGCGCCCATGGGCTGGATTGCACGCAGCCCCTTGGCTTTGGCCGTGTCACGCGCAGGGGGCTTGGGCATCATCGAAACCTCATCGGGCGAGACCGCCAATTGCCAGCGCGAAATCCAGGCCATGGTGGACAGCGGATTGCCGTTTGGGGTGAACCTGCCGATCCGCTTCTTGAAAGACGAGGCCATGCTGCGTTTTGTCTGCGAGTCGGGTGTGCGCTTTGTCACCACCTCGGCGGGCAGCCCGGCCAAATTCATCGCGCCTTTGAAGGCGGCAGGCATTGTGGTTTACCACGCGGTGCCGACGGTGGATGCCGCCATCAAGTGTGTGCAAGCCGGTGTGGACGGCTTGGTGGTCGAGGGCTCGGAAGGCGGCGGCTTCAAGAATCCTGAAGAGGTCAGCACCTTGGTTTTGTTGCAGGCCATCCGCGAGAAAGTCGATGTGCCTTTGATTGCCGCAGGCGGCATCATCGATGGCCGGGGCATGGCGGCAGCGTTTGCCCTGGGGGCCGAGGCCGTGCAAATGGGCACGCGCTTTGTGGCCAGCGCCGAAAGTCCGGTGCATGCCCATTACAAGGGCGCGATTGTCCATGCCCCGACCACCGGCACCTGGATGCTCAACACCCAGTCCTCGCCTTGCATTCGGGCTTTGAAAACGCCTTTCACAGAGACCATTCACGCGGCGGGCGTGATGGGGCCGGAAACTTTCAATGGCATTCAGGGCGTGTATTTTGGTGGCGACATGAATGCCGCCCCCGCTTTGGCTGGGCAATCGGCGGGCTTGATCCACGAGGTCAAGACAGCGCAGCAAATCATTGAAGAAACCGTATCGCAGTTCCACGCGATCACGGCACGCATGGGGGCCATGTCGGCCGCGCAGCATTTTGGGTAAACGGATTTCATGAGTTCTGACGCATCACACCTTCGACCCTGGCAGGTCATCATCGGCGGCATTTTTGGTCTGGTGCTGAGCATTGGCCTGGCCCGGTTTGCCTACACCCCCTTGCTGCCCGCCTTGCAATTGCAAACCGGCTTGAACGATGCCAGTGCGGGCGCTTTGGCGGCCATCAATTACGCGGGCTACATCTCGGGGGCGCTGGCCGCCGCCTGGATCGATGATGTGCGTTGGCGGCATCGGCTCTACAGCATGGGGCTGTGGATGTCGGTGCTCACCGTGGCGGGCATGGCGCTGTCCACCTGGATGCCCAACTGGGTCTTGTGGCGTTATCTGGGCGGCTTGTGCGGAGCCACAGGCATGTTGCTCGGGGCTGGGTTGGTGCTGGGCTGGCTGATGCGTCAGGGCCGCAGGCCCGAGCTCGGGGTGCATTTCATTGGCCTGGGGCTGGGCATCGTGGTGTCGGCGGTCGGGGTCTGGGCGATCTCCAAAGTCTGGGCGCTTTGGTCGGATCAATGGCTGGCGATGGCGGCCATCGGGTTGGTGTTTTTTGTGCCGGCCTGGGCTTGGCGGCCACCTGTGCCGCCTGCGCCAGCGGCCAACAACACCGCCGATGCGCCCAACAAAGTCTCACGCCGGTGGATGCTGACCATGGCGGGCAGTTACTTTGCGGCGGGCTGGGGTTTTGTGATCAGCGCAACTTTCACCGTGGCCATTGTGGAGCGCGAACCGGCTTTGGCCGGGCAGGGCGCACTGGCCTGGGCGCTGGTGGGGCTGGCGGCCATGCCGGCCGTTTTTTTGTGGGACAAGGCCGCCCGGCGCTGGGGCGACACACGGGCCTTGTTGCTGGCCTTTGGCTTGCAGACGCTGTCGGTGATCTTGCCTGCGGTGTCGGGCTCGCTGGCGGCCGCATTGGGTGGGGCCATCGGCTACGGGGCCACCTTCATTGGCATCGTCAGCATGACGCTGGCCTTGGTGGGCCGCCGTGCGCCCGAGAACCCGGGCAAGGCGATGGCACGCCTGACTTTGAGTTACGGCGCGGCGCAAGTGGTCGCGCCGGTGGTGGCCGGGGCCATGGCGCAGGCATCGGGCACCTTCAAAGGGGCTTTGTGGTTGACCGTTGCCGTCATGGCGGCCGGGATGGCGTTGCTGGCCACCTTGCCCGACGAGGGGCAGGGCTGACCGGGCGGCTCAAAGGCCCAAACTGTGCAGCTGCACCAAACCTTTGGGGGTTTGCAAGGTGGCGGTGATGTTGGCCGGGCCGGTGTCGATGGCCACACCGCTGAGGCCAATGGCCTCGTAAGCCGCTTGCAGCTTGGGGCCGCTGGGGTGGCTGATGGCGATGCTTTGCAGCGTCACGCCTGAGCGGGGCAGGCTGTTGCGCGGATGCAGGCGCAAGGGTTCGGTGGCCTCAGGCTTGCCCCACTGGATGAGCGTGGGCAGACAGCCGTTGAACAGGCGCTCGCCGTCTTCGCGCACCGTGATTTGCCAATTGAGCGTGCCCTTGTTGGTCTTGCGGCTGGCGTGCACGATCTGACCGCGTTCGATCTCCTGGGTGCGCAAAGCATGGCGGGCGGCCTTGATGTCGTCGGTGCTGGCCACGAAGGTGATCAGCCGTGGCTCTTGGGCAATGGCTTTTTGCAAGGCCTTGTCGTCCATGTCGAACCAGCGGGCCAAGGAGCCTTTGGGGGCGGGCGCGTTCGGGTTGATGGCGATGATTTCAAAATAGGCCAGTGGGTGCTTGGGTGAGGCGATCTTGAACAGGCGGTTGTGGGTGCCGTATTTGTCGTGTTCGCCACCAGCAGCAGGGGTGATGCCCAGGTTGGCTTCGCACCAAGCCACACCCGCTTCTAGCGAGGAGGCCATGACCACCAAGTGGTCGATTTGTGAGTTCATGGTTGATTGGTTTCGTTTTCGAGGGGCACGCGTCGCGCCCCATTGAAACGTTTTTGCCAATAAGCGCTGCGCATGTCGTCGACTTTAACCGCCTTGCCTGTGCGAGGGGAGTGGATGAACTTGCCGTCGCCCACATAAATGCCCACATGGCTGAATGCGCGTTTCATGGTGTTGAAGAACACCAGATCGCCCGGTTTGAGTTCGCTGCGGTCGATCACTTCGGTGCTTCGGGCTTGCTCTTCGGCGCGGCGCGGCAAGAGCTGCCCGACCGAGTTTTCGTAGAGGTAGCGCACAAATCCGCTGCAGTCAAAGCCGGATGCTTCTGTGCTGCCGCCTCGGCGGTAAGGCACACCCAGCAAATCCATCGCCTGTGTGATCAAGCCTGTGGCTTGACCGCTGGCTTTGTCTTTGGCGCTGCTCAGTTGTTCTGTCAATTGTGTGATCAAACCTCGATCAAGCAGAGGTTTGATGGCCTCGTCTTCTGCAGGTGCAGCCATGACGGCTGACGAGAAGACCAGGCAAAAAATAGGAAGGTGGAACCAGCGCATAAGTTCTGAGCATACCCGATTGAATTTTTGAATGTCATTCGAAATGATTCAATATTCACATCTTTGCTTGGCCCGGGGTGCTCCTGCGACAATTGGCCTCATCTTAGAAGGATGACTATGTTGATCGATGTTGAAGTAAGCCAGCTGGTTCTGGTGGATTTGCAGTCCAAGCTCCAGCCGGTGATGGTGGATGGCCAGGGCGTTTGGTCCAATGCGGCCAAGCTGGCCGAGCTGGCCGCTGCGCTGGAGGTGCCTGTTTGGGGCACCGAGCAAAACCCTTCGCGCTTGGGTGAAATGTCGCCCGAGCTGCGTGCTCATTGCCGCAAAGTGCTGGCCAAGATGCAATTCAGCGCGGTGGAAGAGGGCTTGGGCGAGTGGCTGCAACCTGTGCCCGCCCAGCCACCCCGTGGCAATGCGCGCAGCTTGCCGCGTCATTTGCAAAAGCCCCAGCCCGAAAGCCAGGAACGTAAAACCATTGTTTTGGCCGGATGTGAAGCCCACATTTGCCTGCTGCAAACGGCACTGGATTTGCTGGAAGATGAGTTTGACGTGTGGGTCGTGACCGATGCTTGCACCTCGCGCACCGAGCGCAACCGCGATGCCGCGTATGACCGCCTGGCTGGCGCAGGCGCTGAATTGGTGACGGCCGAGATGGTGGCTTTTGAGTGGATTCGCACTGCTGAACACCCCGATTTCAAGCTCCTGCAAAGCTTGTTCAAGTGAATTCGGGCGGCCTGTCCGCCCAGTTTGACCTTGTCTTGTGCGTGACAAAGTCAGCTTGTTGCAAGTCCCTTACCCATAATTAAGAATTCAGAAGGATGCACCGATCTCGGTGCGCCTCAGGGTTCTTATTGGCAGGTATTCAGGAGTCTTTCATGGGCAGCTACGCTGACTTTCACGCACGTTCGATCAACGACCGTGACGCATTCTGGGCCGAGCAGGCCAAACTGGTGGACTGGAAAGTCCAGCCCCAGCAAATTTGCGATTACAGCAACCCCCCGTTTGCCAAATGGTTCGTGGGCGGCCAGACCAACCTGTGCCACAACGCCGTGGACCGCCACCTGGCCGAGCGTGCTGACCAGCCCGCGTTGATCTTCGTCTCGACCGAGACCGACCAGGAAAAAACCTACACCTTCCGTGACCTGCACGCCGAAGTGCAGCGCATGGCCGCGATCTTGAAAGACCTGGGCGTGGTCAAAGGCGATCGCGTGCTGATCTACATGCCGATGATTGCTGAAGCGGCTTTCGCCATGCTGGCTTGCGCCCGTCTGGGCGCGATCCACTCGGTGGTGTTCGGTGGTTTCGCTTCGCACTCGCTGGCCACCCGCATCGAAGATGCTTCGCCCAAAGTCATCATCAGCGCCGACGCCGGCTCGCGCGGCGGCAAGGGCGTGCCTTACAAACCATTGCTGGACGAAGCGATCAATCTGTCGGCTCACAAACCTGCCAGCGTGATCATGGTGGACCGCAAGCTGGCCGCTTTCACACCTGTGGTCGGCCGGGACGTGGACTACGCCACCGAACGCGCCAAGCACATGGACACGGTGGTCCCTTGCGAATGGGTTGAGTCCACTCACCCCAGCTACACCCTGTACACCTCGGGCACGACCGGCAAGCCCAAAGGCGTTCAGCGCGATACCGGTGGCTATACCGTGGCCTTGGCTGCCAGCATTCCCCACATCTACCAGGGCAAGCCCGGTGGCACGTTCTTCTGCACCAGCGATATTGGCTGGGTCGTGGGTCACAGCTACATCATCTACGGTCCGCTGATTGGCGGCATGGCCACCATCATGTACGAAGGTCTGCCGATTCGTCCCGACGGCGGCATCTGGTGGAGCCTGGTCGAGAAGTACAAGGTCAACGTCATGTTCAGCGCCCCCACGGCCATCCGTGTGCTCAAAAAGCAAGACCCAGCGTTGCTGACCAAATACGACCTGTCCAGCCTGCAAGCGCTGTTCCTGGCCGGTGAGCCACTCGACGAGCCCACCGCCAAGTGGATTTCCGAAGGCCTCAACGGCAAGGCCATCATCGACAACTACTGGCAGACCGAGACCGGCTGGCCAATCTTGACGATCTGCAACGGCGTCGAAAAAGCGCCCAGCAAGTTCGGCTCGCCCGGCAAGGCGGTCTATGGCTACAACGTCAAGCTGGTCGACGACCAGACCGGCGAAGAGCTGACGGGTGCCAACCAGAAGGGCGTGTTGACCATCGAAGGCCCCTTGCCACCTGGCAACTTGCAAACCATCTGGGGCGACGACGAGCGTTTCGTCAAGACCTATTGGAAGACTGTCCCGAACAAACTGGTCTACAGCACCTTTGACTGGGCCGTGCGCGATGAAGACGGTTACTTCTTCATCCTGGGTCGCACCGATGACGTGATCAACGTTGCCGGTCACCGCTTGGGCACCCGCGAGATCGAAGAAAGCATCTCCAGCCACCCCAACGTGGCCGAAGTGGCTGTGGTGGGCGTTGCCGATCAGCTCAAGGGCCAAGTGGCCATGGCGTTTGCCATTGCCAAGGACACCTCGGGCTTGACCGATGATGCCGCCCGCAAGGCGCTGGAAGCCGAAGTCATGAAGGTGGTAGACAGCCAGCTCGGTGCTGTAGCCCGTCCTGCCCGCGTGCTTTTTGTCTCGGCTTTGCCCAAGACACGCAGCGGCAAGCTGCTGCGCCGTGCGATTCAGGCCGTGGCCGAAGGCCGCGATCCTGGCGATCTGACCACGATGGACGATCCCGCTGCCTTGCAGCAGATCGTCGATCTGATCAAAGCTTGATGGAGAAGGGCCCCGCTTGCGGGGCCCTTTTTTATCTGGACAGCACTAAGCTGTAAGTTTGACATCGGCAAAGCCATGGCACAATGAGACAGTTACTCAGGCCCTTCCTTAGCCACAGTCGCATCCGCCAACCGGTCAAGCCGTGTCGCGGAAGGTAAAACTCAACCAACTTATGTTTCCCAGAGGGGAACGGAGGTCAGCGAAAAATGAGCGAGACAAATTCCGTCTACGCTGCCTATTCAGGCAACACCCACCTTTTCGGAGGCAACGGCCCATACGTCGAAGAGATGTATGAAAACTACCTGGCCAACCCAGGCAGCGTGCCCGACTCCTGGCGCGAATACTTCGATGCCCTTCAACATGTCCCCGCAGTTGACGGCACCAATGCCAAAGACGTGCCGCACATGCCCGTCATCAACGCCTTTGCTGAGCGCGCCAAAGCAGGCGGCACCAAAGTCGTCATGGCCAGCGAAAACGCTGAAATGGGTCGCAAGCGCACCGCTGCACAACAGTTGATCGCTGCTTACCGCAATGTCGGTCAGCGTTGGGCCGATCTGGACCCCCTCAAGCGCACCGAGCGTCCTTCCATCCCTGATCTCGACCCCGCTTTCTACGGCTTCACCGATGCCGACCAGGAAACCGTGTTCGACACCAGCAACACCTTTTTCGGCAAGCCCAGCATGTCCTTGCGCGAGTTGCTCAATGCATTGCGCGAAACCTACTGCGGCACCTTGGGTGCCGAGTACATGTACACCACCGAGCAGGCTGAAAAGCGCTGGTGGCAGCAAAAGCTGGAAAGCATCCGCAGCAAACCCAGCTTTGGCGCTGACAAGAAAAAGCAGATCCTCGACCGCCTGACCGCAGCCGAAGGCCTGGAGCGCTACCTGCACACCAAATACGTGGGCCAAAAGCGTTTCTCGCTGGAAGGTGGCGAAAGCTTCATTGCTGCGATGGACGAGTTGATCCAGCAAGCCGGCTCCAAAGGCGTGCAAGAAGTCGTGATCGGCATGGCCCACCGTGGCCGTCTGAACGTCTTGGTCAACACCATGGGCAAATTGCCTGCGGACCTGTTCGCCGAGTTCGACCACACCGCCCCCGAAGACCTGCCTGCAGGTGACGTGAAATACCACCAGGGTTTCAGCTCCGACGTGAACACCGCAGGTGGCCCTGTCCACTTGTCGTTGGCGTTCAACCCTTCGCACTTGGAAATCGTGAACCCTGTGGTCGAAGGCTCCGTTCGCGCCCGCATGGACCGCCGCAATGACCCGCTGGGCCAGCAAGTTCTGCCCGTGCTGGTGCACGGTGACTCCGCTTTCGGCGGTCAAGGTGTGAACCAGGAAACCCTGGCACTGGCCCAGACCCGTGGCTACTCCACAGGCGGCACGGTCCACATCATCATCAACAACCAGATCGGTTTCACCACCTCTGACCCACGCGACATGCGCTCCACCGTGTATTGCACCGACATCGTCAAGATGGTCGAAGCACCGGTTTTGCACGTCAACGGTGACGATCCAGAGACCGTCGTGCTGGCCACGCAGTTGGCCCTCGAATACCGCATGACCTTCCGCAAGGACGTGGTGCTGGACATCGTGTGCTTCCGCAAACTGGGCCACAACGAGCAGGATACCCCTGCACTGACCCAGCCGCTGATGTACAAAAAGATCAGCGCTCACCCCGGTACCCGCAAGCTGTTTGCCGACAAATTGTCGACACAAGGCTTGGGCGAAGGCCTGGGCGACGAGATGGTCAAGGCTTACCGCGCCGCTTTGGACGCTGGCAAGAACACCTCCGAGCCTGTCCTGTCCAACTTCAAGACCAAGTTCACTGTGGACTGGGCACCTTTCATGGGCAAGAAGTGGACCGATGCTGGCGACACATCCATCCCATTGGCCGACTGGAAGCGTCTGGCCGAGAAGATCACGACCATTCCTGAGTCGGTCACACCGCACCAGCTGGTCAAGAAGGTGTATGACGACCGCGCAGCCATGGGCCGAGGCGAAGCGCCAGTGGACTGGGGCATGGGCGAGCACATGGCTTTCGCATCCCTGGTGGCCAGCGGCTACCCCGTGCGTTTGTCAGGCGAAGACTGCGGCCGTGGCACCTTCACACACCGCCACGCCGTCATTCACGATCAAAAGCGTGAGAAATGGGACACCGGCACTTACGTGGCCTTGCAAAACGTCTCTGACAAGCAGGCCCCGTTCGTCGTCATCGACTCCATCTTGTCCGAAGAAGCGGTGCTCGGCTTTGAATACGGCTACGCCTCGAACGACCCCAACACCTTGGTGATCTGGGAAGCCCAGTTCGGCGACTTCGCCAACGGCGCGCAAGTCGTGATCGACCAGTTCATCGCTTCTGGTGAGGTCAAGTGGGGCCGTGTGAACGGCCTGACTTTGATGCTGCCACACGGCTACGAAGGCCAGGGCCCCGAGCACAGCTCGGCCCGCGTCGAGCGCTTCATGCAGCTGGCTGCTGACACCAACATGCAGATCGTGCAGCCCACCACGGCCAGCCAGATCTTCCACGTGTTGCGTCGCCAGATGGTGCGTGACCTGCGCAAGCCGCTGGTCATCTTCACACCCAAGTCGCTGCTGCGCAACAAGGACGCCACCAGCCCTGTGTCCGAATTCACCAAAGGCAGTTTCCAGACCGTCATTGGTGAGACCAAGGACATCAAGGCCGACAAGGTCAAGCGCGTGATCGCCTGCTCGGGCAAGGTCTACTACGACCTGGTCAAGAACCGCGAAGCCAAGGGCGCTGACGATGTGGCCATCATTCGTGTCGAACAGCTCTACCCCTTCCCACACAAGGCCTTCGCTGCCGAGATCAAGAAGTACCCCAACGCCACCGACATCGTGTGGTGCCAGGACGAGCCACAGAACCAGGGTGCCTGGTTCTTCATTCAGCACAACATCCACGAGAACATGCTCGAGGGTCAAAAGCTCGGCTATGCCGGTCGCGCAGCGTCCGCATCGCCAGCGGTGGGTTATTCACACCTGCACCAGGACCAGCAAAAAGCACTGATCGAAGCGGCCTTCTCGAAGCTCAAAGGCTTCGTGCTGACCAAGTGATCCACCCGAACAACCTTGCGTTTAACCTTTAAAGAGAATTCAAAATGGCTATCGTAGAAGTCAAAGTCCCCCAACTGTCCGAGTCCGTGGCCGAAGCCACCATGCTGCAGTGGAAAAAGAAAGTTGGCGAAGCTGTCGCTGCTGACGAAATCCTGATCGAAATCGAGACCGACAAAGTCGTGCTCGAAGTGCCAGCGCCTGCTGCTGGCGTGATCTCTGAAATCATCGTGGCCGATGGCGGCACTGTGGCTGCCGAGCAGCTGATCGCCCGCATCGACACCGAAGGCAAAGCCGGTGCCGCTGCTGCGGCTCCTGCAGCCGCCGCTCCTGCAGCAGCGCCAGCCGCTGCGCCCGTGGCCGCTGCTGCCACCGGTGGCAACATGGCCGGTGTGGCCATGCCCGCTGCCGCCAAGCTGATGGCCGACAACAACCTGGCCGCTGGCTCGGTCGCTGGTTCTGGCAAAGACGGCCGCGTCACCAAAGGTGATGTGCTGTCGGCTGTGGCCGGTGGCGTCAAGTCCACAGCCGCTGTGATCCCTACAGGCGTGCCCACCAAGGCGCTGGCCCAAGTGGCTGCCCCTGCTGTGAACCTGGGTGATCGCCCAGAGCAGCGCGTGCCCATGACCCGTCTGCGTGCCCGCGTGGCCGAGCGCCTGTTGCAGTCGCAATCGACCAACGCCATCTTGACCACCTTCAACGAAATCAACATGGCTCCGGTCATGGACATGCGCAAGCGCATGCAAGAGCGTTTCGAGAAGGAACACGGCGTGAAGCTCGGCTTCATGAGCTTCTTCGTCAAGGCCGCTGTGCACGCCCTGAAGAAGTTCCCTGTGCTCAACGCCTCGGTGGACGGCAACGACATCGTGTACCACGGCTACTTCGACATCGGTATCGCTGTGGGTTCGCCACGCGGTTTGGTGGTGCCTATCCTGCGCAACGCTGACCAAATGAGCTTTGCCGAGATCGAGAAAAAGATTGCTGAATTCGGCGTCAAGGCCCGTGACGGCAAGCTGGGCATCGAAGAAATGACTGGCGGTACCTTCTCCATCTCCAACGGCGGCACTTTCGGCTCGATGATGTCGACCCCGATCATCAACCCACCCCAGTCGGCCATTTTGGGCGTGCACGCGACCAAAGACCGCGCCATGGTGGAAAACGGCCAAGTCGTGGTTCGCCCCATGAACTACTTCGCTATGTCCTACGACCACCGCATCATCGACGGCCGCGAAGCTGTTTTGGGCCTGGTCGCCATGAAGGAAGCGCTGGAAGACCCAGCTCGCTTGCTGTTCGACATCTGATTTCCCTCAATCTGCAATGCCCCCTTCATGGGGGCGTTGTCCATTAAGAAGACAAATACCATGAGCAAACAATTCGACGTCGTCGTCATTGGTGGTGGCCCCGGTGGCTACATCGCAGCCATCCGCGCTGCACAACTCGGTTTCCAGGTCGCTTGTATCGATGAGTGGAAAAACGCAGCCGGTGGCCCAGCGCCTGGCGGCACATGTACCAACGTGGGTTGCATTCCCTCCAAGGCTTTGCTGCAGTCCAGCGAGCACTTTGAGCATGCCAACCACCACTTTGCAGAGCACGGCATCACCGCCAAAGACGTGAAGATGGACGTGGCGAAGATGATTGCCCGCAAGGACAACGTTGTGAAGCAAAACAACGATGGCATCTTGTACCTGTTCAAGAAAAACAAGGTCACCTTCTTCCATGGTCGCGGCAGCTTTGCTGGCAAAGCCGAAGGCGGCTACACCATCAACGTGGCTGGTAAAACTGAAGAGTCCATCACGGCCAAGCAAGTCATCATCGCCACAGGCTCGAACGCCCGTGCATTGCCTGGCACACCGTTTGACGAAGTCAATGTGTTGTCCAACGACGGCGCATTGCGCGTGGGCGCTGTGCCCAAGAAACTGGCCCTGATTGGCTCGGGCGTGATCGGTTTGGAGATGGGCTCGGTCTGGCGTCGTCTGGGCGCTGACGTGACCATCCTCGAAGGTCTGCCCACATTCCTCGGCGCGGTGGACGAGCAAATCGCCAAAGAAGCCAAGAAGGCTTTTGACAAGCAAGGCTTGAAGATCGAACTCGGCGTGAAAGTCGGCGAGATCGTCAACGGCAAGAAGGGCGTCACGGTCAACTACACCAATGCCAAAGGCGAAGCCATTGTGTTGGATGCTGACAAGCTCATCGTCTCTATCGGTCGCGTGCCTAACACCATCGGTTTGAACGCCGAAGCCATTGGCTTGGCAGTAGACGAGCGCGGTGCGATTGTGGTGGACGGCGAATGCAAAACCAACGTGCCCGGCGTGTGGGCCGTGGGCGACGTGGTGCGTGGCCCGATGCTCGCGCACAAAGCCGAAGAAGAAGGTGTGGCTGTGGCCGAGCGTATCGCTGGCCAACACGGTCACGTCAACTTCAACACCATTCCTTGGGTCATCTACACCAGCCCCGAAATCGCTTGGGTGGGCCGCACTGAGCAGCAGCTCAAGGCCGATGGCGTGGCGTACAAGGCTGGCACATTCCCATTCCTCGCGAACGGCCGTGCTCGCGCTTTGGGCGACACCACCGGTATGGTGAAGTTCTTGGCCGACGCCACGACCGACGAAATCTTGGGCGTGCACATGGTGGGCCCACAGGTGTCAGAGTTGATCTCTGAAGCTGTGGTGGCGATGGAATTCCGCGCCAGTGCCGAAGACATCGCTCGCATCTGCCACGCTCACCCATCGCTCAGCGAAGCGACCAAAGAAGCTGCTTTGGCGGTGGACAAGCGCACCCTGAACTTCTAAGCCCATGGCCCGTTGCCGACTGTGGTCGGCAACGAGTTGGGTTAAAGTTCTTGCATCCCAAAACCCGGGCTGGCCCCGGGTTTCGTTTTTGACGTTGAAGATCGATCCACCCATGTCTGTTCGTGCTGTTTACGAAGAAGAACTCCGCAAACGCGGCTTCCAGAGCGACCCGGCCCAGTTGCGTGCCATCGATGCGCTGGAGCAGTGCGCCAACGACTGGGCGGCCTACCGCGCCAAGCGGTCCAATGCACTGAAAAAGCTGATCAACCGTCCCGAGATCCCCAAGGGGGTCTACATGTTTGGCGGGGTGGGGCGCGGCAAGAGCTTTTTGATGGACTGCTTTTACGAGGCCGTGCCGATCAAGCGCAAGACCCGTTTGCACTTCCATGAGTTCATGCGCGAGGTGCACCGTGAGATGACGGCCATGCAAGGCACCGTCAACCCCTTGGATGTGCTGGGCAAGAAGATGGCCAAGCGCTACCGGCTGATCTGCTTTGATGAGTTTCACGTTGCGGACATCACCGACGCGATGATCTTGCACCGCTTGCTGGTGGCGCTGTTCGACAACGGTGTGGGTTTTGTGACCACCTCCAACTTCATGCCCGATGGCCTGTACCCCAACGGCTTGCACCGCGACCGCATCCTGCCCGCCATTGCCTTGCTGAACCAGCGCATGAACGTGCTCAATGTCGACAACGGCACCGATTACCGCCGCCGCACCCTGGAGATGGTCAAGCTGTACCACTCGCCTTTGGGCGAGCAGGCCGATGCCGAAATGCAAGACGCCTTCAACCGTTTGGCCACAGGGCCCGACGAAGACCCGGTGCTGCACATCGAGTCGCGCAAGATCCAATCGCGTCGTCGCTCGGGTGATGTGGTCTGGTTCGACTTCATGGCCATTTGCGGTGGGCCTCGTTCACAAAACGATTACCTGGAAATCGCCACGCAGTTCCATACGGTGCTGCTCAGTAACGTACCGCAGTTGCCCGTCAGCATGGCCTCCGAGGCTCGGCGTTTTACCTGGCTGATCGACGTGCTGTACGACCGCCGGGTCAAACTCATCCTGTCCGCTGCCGTGGAGCCCGAAGCGCTGTACCTGCAAGGCCCCATGTCGCATGAGTTTCCGCGCACCATTTCGCGCCTGCACGAGATGCAGTCCAGCGAATTTTTGGCGCTGGAACACCGCACTGTGGACACGCACATCACATGAAAAACGGGTTTGTTGTGGTCTTGACTTGCATGCTGGGCGCTGTGCATGCGCAAAGCGTGGACGAGGTGCCCGATGCGATTGCCAAAGAACGTGCCGTTTTGTCTGCCAAGCGCAGCGCCATCCTGGCCGAGTTTGAAGCCCGCTCGCAAGAATGCTGGCAAAAATTTGCGGTCAACAACTGCATCATTCAGGCCCGTCGCATGCGCCGCGCTGACATCGAGCCCATTCGGCAGGCCGAGTTGTTGCTCAACGAACAAGAGCGCCAGTGGCGCACCCAGCAGCGCAACGAGCGCTTGCAAAACAAGCAAACTGAAAGTCAAGCCAAGCCATGATGGACGCCGCCTCGCAAGACCTGCGCTCGCCTCAGCGCCAGCTGATCGAATGGCAGATCGAGCACGCTGACTTGGATGCCTTGATCGATCAGGCCAGTTTGGCAGTGCAGCCGCTGGACGAGTTGAGTTTGCGTCGCTTGAAAAAACGCCGCTTGGCCTTGCGCGATCAGATGGCCCGTCTGCAGGCCATGCTCGACCCCAAGGAGCCCGCTTGAGTCTGCTCACGCAAAGGGTGTTGCAGACCCTGTCCGCAGAGGGCATCTTGTCGCAAGCCATTGCCGGGTTTCAGCCCCGCGAAGGCCAGACCGACATGGCTTTGGCCGTCAGCCAGACGGTCGAGGAGGGCGGACAGCTGGTGGTCGAAGCGGGCACAGGCGTGGGCAAGACCTACGCTTATCTGGTGCCGGTTTTGCTCAGCGGCCAGCGTGCGCTGGTGTCCACCGCCACCAAGGCCTTGCAGGACCAGCTGTTTTCGCGTGACATCCCACGCCTGGTGGATGTGCTGGGTTTGCCCATCCGTGTGGCTCTGCTCAAGGGGCGCTCCAATTACCTGTGTCTGCACCGTATGGAGCAGGCACGCCACAGCCCCGAGTCTGCGCAGCCGGGGGCGCAACGTGCCTTGGCCAAGATTGAAACCTGGGCCCAGTCCACACGCACCGGCGACATGGCCGAGTTGACTGGGTTGGATGAACGCTCGGCCTTGTGGCCCTTGGTCACTTCCACCCGCGACAACTGTCTGGGGTCGGCCTGTCCGCGCTACCGGGCGTGTCATGTGAACCTGGCTCGCAAGGAGGCCATGGCCGCCGATGTGGTGGTCATCAACCACCATTTGTTTTTTGCCGATGTGGCGGTGCGCGAATCGGGTGTGGCCGAGCTTTTGCCCACCGTGCGGGTGACGGTGTTTGACGAGGCGCATCAGCTCAATGAGATTGGTGTGAATTTTCTGGGCCAGCAGCTGTCTACCGTGCAGCTGCTCGAGTTGTCGCGCGACGTGCTGGCCACGGGCTTGCAACTGGCCAGAGGCTTGGTTGATTGGCACGAGCTGTGCAGTCGCCTTGAAAAAGCTTCGCGTGACCTGCGCCTGGCTGCGGGCATGCACCGCGGCTCGGTTCGGCTGCGCTGGACCGACACTTTGCCCGAAGGGGTCGAGCCCGATGACTGGCCCCATGCCCTGGCAGGCGTGACGCAGGCGCTGGACGCTCTGCGCGAGGGCCTCGATTCGGTCAGTGAGCTGGCACCTGATTTTCAGCGTCTGGGAGACCGCTCGCGCGAGCTGGCACAACGCGCGGCCTTGTTCGCGGATGCGCCCAACCCGGAAGGGGTTCGTTGGCTGGAAGTCAGTGCGCAACTGCGCTTGGTGGAGTCGCCCCTGGACATCGCGCAAGCGTTTGTGAAGCTGACGCAGCCGCCGCAAGTGCCCGCCACATCAGAGGCTGAGCCGCTGGAGGATGAAGATTTACCGTATGAATTCGAGCCCGCAACGCCAGCACGCATGTCAGCACAGATGCCAGCCCAGGCCGAAGGTGGTCCGATGCAAGGTGTGGGTCAAAAAGCCTGGATTTTCACCTCGGCCACTTTGGGCGATGAGCCCAGTTTGAGCTGGTTCACGCAGCCTTGCGGCCTCAGCTCTGCCCGGGTCATGCAGGTGAGCAGTCCGTTTGACTATGAGCGCCAATCGGCCTTGTATGTGCCGGAGCACTTTCCCAAGCCCAATGACCCTGCACATGTTCAGCATGTGGCCCAGTTGGTCACCGAAGCGGTGACGGCCTTGGGCGGGCGCACCTTGGTGTTGACCACCACCTTGAATGCCATGCGCAGCATTGGCGAGCATTTGCAATCACGCCTGGATGCGAGCCAAGTCGAGGTGTTGGTGCAGGGGCAAAGTCCCAAACGGCGTTTGATGGAGCGTTTTCGCGAAGGGGCCAGCGAAGGGCAAGCCGGTTGCGTGCTGGTGGCGTCCGCCTCTTTTTGGGAAGGCTTTGATGTGCCCGGGCAAGCCCTGCAGTTGGTGGTCATCGACAAGCTGCCATTTCCCCCGCCGGGAGATCCTTTGTTTGAGGCGCGCAGCCAGCGCATCACGCGTGAGGGGGGCAGTGCATTTGCAGACCATGCTCTGCCGGAGGCGGCCGTGACCCTCAAGCAAGGTGCTGGACGCTTGATCCGCAGCGAGAGCGATCAGGGCATTTTGGTGGTGTGCGACAGCCGCTTGAGCAGCATGTCTTACGGTCGTCGTCTGGTGCGCGGTTTGCCGCCCATGCGCCGCCTGGCCGATCACCAGGCGTTCATGGACGCACTGGCCGATCTCACCAAAAGCGCCACCAGCTCTTGGTCTTGAAGCCTTCGCCCTTGAGGTAGGCTGATTGGGGGTAGTTTTTTTCTAGCACCCGCTTGGCGTCGGCGCTCAGATCCGTCATGCCCACGGCCTTGTAAGAGCTGATCAAAATGGCCAGGGCTTCTTCGCTGGCGGGAACACCCGGGAAATCAGACAGCGCTTGCTGCGCACGGTTGATGGCCGCCACATGGGCACCACGGCTGGCGTAGTAACGGGCCACGTGCACTTCATAAGAAGCCAGCGAGTTGACGATGTAGGTCATGCGCTGACGGGCTTCCGGTGTGTATTTGGATTCCGGAAAGCGGGTGCTCAATTCCCGGAAGGATTCGTAGGCGTCTTTGGCGGCTTTTTGGTCGCGCTCGGAGAGGTCCTGGTCGATGATGGACGAGAACAGGCCGAGGTTTTCATTGAAGTTGACCAGGCCTTTGAGGTAGAGCGCATAGTCCACGGCAGGGCTGGACGGGTGCAAGCGGATGAATCGGTCCAGCGTGGCAATGGCCTGAACCTTGTCTCCGGTTTTGTACTGGGCAAAGGCCTTGTCGATCTGGGCTTGCTGGGCGAGCACCGTGCCAGCGGCTCGGCCTTCGAGCTTTTCAAACAGACCAATGGCTTTGTCCCACGCACCCGAGTCGGCTTCTTCGCGAGCTTGTGTATAAATTTTTTCGGGCGTCCAGCCCACGGTGATGTCCTTGGGGGTGCTGGAGCAAGCGGCCAGAATGAGGCCCGAGGCCAACACCAAGCTGGCTGGAACCATCGATAATCTCTTGCTTTGCATCTCTGACGTCCTTGAACTGTTCAATCGAATTGATTATATCGACCCCCCCCGAAATTCAGGCCTCACAAGCCCTTGCGCAAGACGATGTTTTGCTGGCCACCGAAGCGGCCGAAGAGGAAGTGCGCCAAAGCCAGGTGCCCGTGAGCTTGCACGGTCAGCGCCTGGACCGCGCATTGGCACAACTGGTGCCGGAATTCTCGCGCAACTATCTGCAGCAATTGATTGAGCAGGGCGATGTGTTGTTGGACGGTCGCGTCACGACCAAGCCATCGACCAAGGTGCGTCTGGGGCATGCGGTGCAAGTGACCTTGCGTGCCACGCCGCAGTCTCGCGCCTTTGTGCCCGAGGCCATGCCCATCGATGTGGTCTATGAAGATGCGCATTTGCGTGTGATCCACAAGCCCGCAGGGCTGGTGGTGCACCCGGCACCAGGCAACTGGCAAGGCACTTTGCTCAATGGCTTGCTGGCCCTGGACCCGCAAGCGGCCGATGTGCCGCGTGCGGGCATTGTTCACCGGCTCGACAAGGACACCAGCGGCCTGATGGTGGTGGCGCGCACGCGCCAGGCCATGGATGCGCTGGTGCAGAAAATCGCCGCTCGTGAAGTCCATCGCCAATATTTGGCGCTGGCGCACAAAGCCTGGTCTGCCCCTTCGCCGCACACCATCGAAGCGCCCATTGGCCGTGACCCCGCCAACCGCTTGCGCATGGCAGTGGTGGACCTGACGTACCAATCGGGCAAGACAGCGGCCACCACCATCGAGGTGCTGGACCAAAGCGATCGGGCCTGCCTGGTGCAGTGCACCTTGCATACGGGCCGAACCCATCAGATTCGGGTGCACATGGCCCACCTGGGCCACCCTTTGCTGGCCGATGCGGTTTATGGCGGCGCCCCTCTGGCGGGCATGCAGCGGCAGGCCCTGCATGCCTGGCACCTGGCTTTTGAGCACCCGATCACGGGTGAGCCCATTGACTTGAACACCGGTTTGCCCGATGACATGGCCCGGGCGGTGCTTGATTTGGGCCTCAGTTACAATGGAAAATCACAGGGAGCATGATCCGGGACAGCCGATTTGTGCGTAACCAGGGCCCGCCATTGGATGCGGGGCTCTCCAGAACGGGGTGGCGTCCAAGCCACCATCTCTGCACCTTCGACGCCGTGAGGCGTCTTTTTCCCGAAAGATTGACACCATGAATACGGCGCAAGCCAAGCGTGTCCTGGAAACGGCCTTGCTCACTGCAGGCCAGCCTTTGTCAATGCGCGACATGCGCGTTTTATTTGACGATGCACTGGGAGCCGACACCCTGCGGCAATTGCTGCAAGACCTTCAACTCGAATGGGCTCAAGGCGGACTGGAACTGGTCTGTGTGGCCAGCGGTTGGCGCTTCCAAAGTCGCCCTGAAATGCGCGAGTTCCTGGACCGCCTGCACCCTGAAAAGCCGCCCAAGTACACGCGTGCGGCCCTGGAAACCCTGGCGATCATTGCTTACCGTCAGCCCGTGACCCGTGGCGACATGGAAGACATTCGCGGGGTGACCATCAATTCGCAAATCCTCAAACAGCTCGAAGACCGTGGCTGGGTGGAGGTCATTGGCCACCGCGAGACCGTAGGCCGTCCAGGTTTGTACGCCACCACCCGTCAGTTTCTGGACGATTTGGGCCTGGCCTCGCTGGACCAACTGCCCTTGTTGGCGCAGGTGGACAGCCCTGTGGCTGCACTGTCCGGGCTTGTCGAGGACATGCCCGAGCAGGCGGTCTTGTCGCTGGAGGATGTCCTGGAGGCATTGCCACAGAGCGATCAGACGCCTTCACAGGACCCCCAAGAATCTTTGGTGCTCGAAGTGGCACCCATCCCCGCCGTGCCTGACACGTCCACATCCACCCCCTCGCACGGCGAAGAACCCCAACCATGACCGATCACCATCAAGACGACGCACATTCGTCCAAGCCCGCTGCCAAGCGCCCCGCATCGCGCAAGCCCCGCGCCATTTTTGACCGCGAGTCGACCTACAAGCCGATCGAGTTGTCCGATGTGGTGTCTGGCCAGTTTGACGAGGAAGAGGAAGCGCCCGAGGTGTCTGAAGACCTGGGCAAACGCGTGCTGGCCCCTGAGGCTGATTCGCCCAAACTGCACAAAGTGCTGGCCCAAGCCGGCATGGGTTCGCGCCTGGAGATGGAAAAACTCATCGCCGAAGGCCGCGTCTCCGTCAACAACGAACCCGCCCACGTGGGCCAACGGGTCCAATATGGCGACCAGATCAAGGTCAACGGCAAGCCGCTGCGCATCCGCATCGATCCACCGCCAGCGCGTGTGATCGCCTACCACAAGCCTGCTGGCGAGATCGTCAGCCATGACGACCCTCAGAACCGTCCCTCGGTTTTCCGCAAATTGCCACGCCTGATGAACGGCAAATGGCAGTCGGTGGGCCGCTTGGACTTGAACACCGAAGGCTTGTTGTTGTTCACCAGTTCAGGTGAGTTGGCCAACCAGCTCATGCACCCACGCTTTGGCTTGGAGCGCGAGTACGCGGTCCGCGTGCTGGGCGCTTTGAGCAAAGACGAAAAGCAGCGCTTGCTCGATGGCGTGATGCTGGACGACGGCCCGGCCCAATTTGGCTCGATCGAAGACGGCGGCGGCGAAGGTTCCAACTGCTGGTACCGCGTCACCATCTCGGAAGGCCGCAACCGCGAAGTGCGACGCATGATGGAGGCCGTGGGCCATGCCGTCAGCCGCCTGATTCGCATCCGCTACGGTGCCATGGTGTTGCCGCACGGTTTGCGCCGCGGGGCCTGGCTGGAGTTGGATGAGGCCGACATCCGTTCCCTGATGCGGGCGGCTGGCACGTCTGAGCGTCCCCGTCCTGTGACGGAACGGCCGGTCTCTCGCACCAACCGCAACGACCGCCGTCCGCGCACAGGAGGTGGCGGCAAGGCCGGCACCGCAGTGCCACGCGCCAAGCCGCCGGTCAAATCGCAGGCGGGTGGGGCAGGGGCGCAACCCGATCCGATGAAAACATCAGTGGCTTACATCGGCGCTGAAAGTTTCAACCGCCTGAAGAAAACCCCTGGGGGTCCTGGCCGTGGTGGCCGTGGCGGCGGCGGTCGCAGCCGCTGAAAACCGCCTTTCCCGTGGGCCCTTGTCGTGAGATGAGGGTTTTTACCGGTCTGCTCGGGTTAGAATAGCGGGCTTTGCCGAAGGGCAAAAATGCTTTAAAAACACTCTGTTAGAGGAAATCACCATGGCTATCGAACGCACACTCTCCATCATCAAGCCCGACGCAGTCGCCAAGAACGTCATCGGCCAGATCTACGCTCGTTTTGAAGCTGCTGGCCTGAAAGTGGTCGCCGCCAAGATGGCTCACCTGTCGCGCCGCGAAGCCGAGCAGTTCTACGCTGTGCACAGCGCACGTCCCTTTTTCAAGGACCTGGTGGACTTCATGATCTCTGGTCCAGTGATGATCCAAGCGTTGGAAGGCGAGAACGCCATTGCCAAAAACCGTGACCTGATGGGCGCCACCGATCCCAAGAAGGCCGACGCTGGCACCATCCGCGCTGACTTCGCTGACAGCATCGATGCCAACGCCGTGCACGGCTCTGACGCCCCTGAAACCGCTGCTGTGGAAGTTGCTTTCTTCTTCCCCGGCATGAACGTTTACGCACGCTGATAGCGTCGCGGCTCCAGCGCGACCCCGATCCCATGACGGCCAACCTTCTTGAATTTGACCTCGAAGGTCTGGCCGTTTTTTGCGACGGTCTGGGCGAAAAGCGCTTTCGAGCCACCCAGCTGTTCCGCTGGATTCACCAGCGGGGCGCTTCTGATTTCGATCAGATGAGCGATCTGGCCAAGTCCTTGCGCCAAAAGCTCAAATCTCACGCGCATGTCTCTGCGCTGCCCGTGATCAGCCAACACATCTCTGCCGACGGCACCATCAAATGGCTGTTCGATGTCGGCGATGGCAATGCCATCGAATCGGTGTTCATCCCCGAAGACGACCGAGGCACCTTGTGTGTGTCCTCGCAAGCCGGTTGCGCCGTGGGCTGCCGTTTTTGCTCCACGGGCCATCAAGGCTTCAGCCGCAATCTGACGACCGGCGAAATCCTCGCGCAGCTGTGGTTTGCCGAGCACTTCCTTCGCAAGCACCTCAACACCGATGAGCGCGTCATCTCCAACGTGGTGAT
>JBEEJQ010000006.1:0-28013 GCA_041169105.1 Pseudomonadota bacterium
CGTCCCAGTGGCGCATATTGCTCATGTTGATGGCGAACTCTTTGGTGTCGGCGGGCACTTGCACGTTCTCTTGGGTGAGCACGAAAGAGCCTTGCTCGCGGTCCAGGGTGAACATGCTGACGCCGTCGCCCACGGTGAGCACCAGCGTGGTTTGTGGGCCATAGACGCAGTAGCCAGCGGCCACTTGTTGCTTGCCCGCTTGCAGGAAGTCCTGCTCGGTCACGCCTTGGTCGCCTTCGGGCTTTTTGAGCACGCTGAAGATGGTGCCGATGCTGACGTTGACATCAATGTTGGACGAGCCATCCAAAGGATCAAACAGCAGCAGGTATTCGCCCTGCGGGTAGCGGTTGGGCACCAGGTAGATGCTGTCCATCTCTTCGGAGGCCATGGCTGCCAGGTGGCCGCCCCATTCGTTGGCTTCGAGCAGCACTTCGTTGGCGATGATGTCGAGTTTTTTCTGGACTTCGCCTTGCACGTTTTCGCTTTCGGCGCTGCCCAGCACGCCGCCCAAAGCGCCTTTGTTCACGGCGTGGCTGATGCTCTTGCAGGCGCGGGCTACCACTTCAAGCAGCAGGCGCAGGTCAGCCGGGATGTGGCCTTTGTCGCGTTGCTGCTCCACCAGGTAGCGGGAGAGGGAGATTTTGCTCATGGGGTTTCCTTGATTCGGTTCGTGCGGCGTATGTTCAAGCTGCCTGTTTTCAGGCCGCATTCAATGCACGGCTGATGACTTCGCGCACGTCGTTGGACAGGTCAGCTTTGGCGGCCACGCGTTCGATGGCTACTTTGGCTGCGCTGCGGTAGGGCTCGGCCAGTCGGATCCAGCGGTCCATGGCGCGGGCCAGGCGGGCAGCCACTTGCGGGTTGATCGCGTCCAAGGCCAGCACCTGCTCGCTCCAGTACACATAGCCTGCGGCGTCGGCACGGTGGAAGGCGGCGGGGTTGGCGCTGCAGTAGCTGAAAATCAGGCTGCGGGCGCGGTTGGGGTTGCGCAGGCTGAAGTCGGCATGCTGCATGAGCTGGCGCACACGCGGCAGCACGTCGCCAGCGCGGTCGGGCGCACCGGCTTGCAGGGCAAACCATTTGTCGATGACCAGGGCTTCGTGTTGGAAGAGTTTGTGGAACAGCGCCAGCGCGTCGTTGGCCAGAGCATGGCCGCTGACCACCAGGGCCGACAGCGCGTTGAAGCGGTCGGTCATGTTGCTGGCGTCCTTGAACTGCTGGTACACGCGGCCGGGCGTCACAACGTCACCGGTCTGCACGGCAGCGATGCACAGCATGCCCATGGCCAGACCGGCCAGGGCGCGGCGTCCGCTGGACTTTGCATCGGGCGAGTAAGCGCCGTTGTTTTTGTGGGCGTCCCAGGCCCATTGCCAGTCGGCTTGCAAGGCGGTGGCCAGTTGCAGGCGCATGGCTTCGCGCAGGGCGTGTACGCGCTGCGGGTCCACCACACTCAGCTGGTCAGCGATGTAGTTTTCGGACGGCAAGGTGAGTGCCAGGTCTTTGAAGGCCGCATCCAGCTCGGGGTGGCGCAACACATTGCGCAGGGCAGAGACCAGCTCGTCGGACAGCACAGGGCCAGCTTGGTCTTGCGCCAAGGCTTGCACCGCGCTTTGCAGCATCAGGCGCTGACCGGCTTCCCATTGGTTGAAGGGGTCTGAGTCGTGGGCCAGCAGGCACAGCAGGTCGGCGCTGCTCAAGCCGTCATCCAGCACCACGGGGGCGCTGAAACCGCGCAGCAGCGAAGGCACAGGTTCGCTGGCCAGGTTGACGAAGGTGTAGCTGGCGCTGGCTTCGGTCAAGACCAAAGTTTGCTGGGGCAGAACCTCAGCGCTGCCGGCCAGTTGCAGGGGCAGGGCTTGACCGTCGCGTGACAGCAAACCCAGCGTGACCGGGATCACGAAGGGCTGTTTGCTGGCTTGGTCGGGCGTGGCGGGGCAGCTTTGCGACAGGGTCAGGGTGTAGCTGCGTTCGGCGGCGTTGTAGCTGCCACGCGCTTGCAGACGCGGTGTGCCCGCCTGGCTGTACCAGCGCTTGAAGGTGCTTAAACTTTGCGCAAGGGCCGAGCCGGGGTTGGCATCGGCAATGGCTTGCGCAAAGTCGTCGCAGGTCACGGCTTGGCCGTCGTGACGCTCAAAGTAGAGCTTCATGCCCTTGGCAAATCCGTCACGGCCTTGCAGGTCAGTGGGCGTGGCCACCAGCGTCTGCATCATGCGAACGACTTCTGAGCCTTTTTCGTAGATGGTGACGGTGTAGAAGTTGTTGATCTCGACATAGCTGTCCGGGCGCACGGGGTGGGCCATGGGGCCCGCGTCTTCTGCAAACTGCACGGTGCGCAAAACACGCACGTCTTCGATGCGTTTGACGGCGCGGGCGCTGGCCTCGCCGGCCATGTCCTGGCTGAACTCCTGGTCGCGGAAGACGGTGAGGCCTTCTTTGAGCGAGAGCTGGAACCAGTCGCGGCAGGTGATGCGGTTGCCGGTCCAGTTGTGGAAGTACTCGTGGCCCACCACCGATTCGATGTTGCCAAAATCCAGGTCGGTCGCGGTGGCGGGGTTGGCCAGCACGAACTTGGTGTTGAAGATGTTCAGGCCCTTGTTTTCCATGGCGCCCATGTTGAAGTCGCTGGTGGCGACGATCATGAAGCGCTCCAGGTCCAGGGGCAGGCCAAAGCGGGCTTCGTCCCAGGCCACGCTGGCCATGAGCGAGTTCATCGCGTGTTCGGTCTTGTCCAGGTCGCCGGGGCGCACAAACACTTGCAGCAAGTGCTCGGTGCCACTGCGGCTGGTGATGCGCTGCTCACGCGCCACCAATTGGCCCGCCACCAAGGCGAACAAATAGCAGGGCTTTTTGTGCGGATCGACCCACTTGGCAAAGTGACGACCGTCTTCCAAAGCGCCTTGCTCGACCAAGTTACCGTTACTCAGCAGCACCGGGTACTTGGCCTTGTCGGCACGCAGTGTGACGGTGTAGCTGGCCATCACGTCCGGACGGTCCAGGAAGTAGGTGATGCGTCGGAAGCCCTCAGCCTCGCATTGCGTGAAGAACGAGTCATTGCTGACGTACAGGCCCATCAGCTGCGTGTTCTTCTCGGGGTTGCAGGTGGTGAAGATTTCCAGATCGAAAGCCTCGGAGCCTTCGGGCAGGTTTTCCAGCACCAGCTGGGTACCGTCCATCTTGAACGAGGTGCCGCCGCCGTTGACCAGCACGCGGGCCAGGTTCAGGTCTTCGCCATCCAGACGCAGCGGCTGGGCCGCCACGTCGGGGTTGCGGCGCAGGCGCATCTTGTTCAGGACGCGGGTTTTGGCCGGGTCCAGATCAAAGGTCAAATCGACGGTATCGATCCAGAAAGCCGGGGCGGTGTACGCCTCGCGCTGGATCGCGGTGGGTTGTCCTTCACGCATCACTAACTCCGTGGTATTTGCCCGCTGACGAGGTCAGAGGCCTTGTTTCAGTGAGGCTTCGATGAACGCATCGAGGTCGCCATCAAGCACCTTTTGGGTGGCCGAAATTTCGACGTTGGTGCGCAAGTCCTTGATGCGGCTGTTGTCAAGCACGTAGCTGCGAATCTGGTGACCCCAGCCCACATCGGTCTTGGTGTCTTCGAGCTTTTGCTGCTCTTCCATGCGCTTGCGCATTTCGTAGTCGTACAGGCGCGAGCGCAGGCGTTGCCAGGCGACATCGCGGTTGCTGTGCTGGCTGCGGCCGTCTTGGCACTGCACCACGATGCCCGTGGGGATGTGGGTCAGGCGCACGGCCGAGTCGGTCTTGTTGATGTGCTGACCGCCCGCACCGCTGGCGCGGTAGGTGTCGGTGCGCACGTCGGACGGGTTGATGTTGATCTCGATCGAGTCGTCGATCTCGGGGTACACAAACAGCGAGGCAAACGAGGTGTGGCGGCCGCCCGACGAGTCGAACGGGCTCTTGCGCACCAGGCGGTGCACACCGGTTTCGGTACGCAGCAGGCCGTAGGCGTATTCGCCTTCGATCTTGATGGTCGCGCTCTTGATGCCAGCGGTGTCGCCTGCGGTTTCTTCTTCGACTGTGGCTTTGAAGCCTTTGCGTTCGGCGTACTTGAGGTACTGGCGCAGCAGCATGCTGGCCCAGTCGCACGCTTCGGTGCCACCGGCGCCGGCCTGGATGTCGACAAAGCAGTTGAGCGGGTCGGCCTCGTGGCGGAACATGCGGCGAAATTCCAGCTCTTCGACCAGTTGGGTCAGCTTGGCGCCTTCGGCTTCGATGGTCAGCAGGCCGTCGTCGTCGCCTTCTTCCTTGCTCATCTCGAAGAGTTCAAGGTTGTCGGCCAGCTCGCTGGTCAAGTTGGTGATGGTCACCACGACGCCGTCGAGGGCTTTTTTCTCTTTGCCCAGTTCTTGGGCTTTCTTGGGGTCGTTCCAGACCGCCGGATCTTCGAGCGATGCGTTGACGGTTCTCAGCCGTTCAGACTTGGCATCGTAGTCAAAGATACCCCCGAAGTTCGTTCGTACGGGCTGACAGGTCTGCCAGCGTTGCGCCGATTTGGTTGATGTGTTCTGCGTCCATGAGAAAAGTCCGGTTCGGTAAACCATCCATTTTCTCACGACTTGAGCCTGTGGCCGGCCCGGCCAAGGCTTAAAAGCTGCGGCCGTAAGAGAACATGAGACCGGCGCTGCCCAGTACTTTCACCTGCAGCGAGTCGTGCTCGTTCAAGCGGTAGCCGATCGACGGGATGATGGCCGGAGAAAAACCGTTGTGGTTGAGGGGCACTTTGTCCTGGTACTTGCCGACGTAGCCGTACAAGATGCCCGCGGTGACTTTCACGAACAAGTTGGGGTTGCCCAGCAGGTTGTTGAACTGTTGACCGGCATACACATAGGTGCTTGGTTGGCCAAAGGAGTTGCTGAACAAGGCCACGCCGCAAAAACGGTTGCCCGGCAGCTGCTCGTCCACAGCCACCAGCACCACCGGCTTGTGTTCAGGGCTGTGTGTCCAGTGGTGGGTGTAGGGCGAGAACACGAACTCGCCACGGTGCGCGGGCTCCGGTGCACCTTCGACGGCCAAAAAGGACGGGCAGTAATGCTCGGATGTGCCTGCACGGGCAACGGTGCTGGCCATCAGGCTGGCGATGGCCGTGCTGAGCAAGGCAAGGGTGAAATGGCGCACGAAAAAATCCCTGAATATTGGTATTGACGGGGGATTTTAGTGGCCTTGTGTAAAGGCAAAGTTCTTAGGTTTGCAAGAAGCTTTCCAGCAAGGTGGCCAGTTGTTCGGGCTGGTCGTGCTGCAGCATGTGGCCTGCGTTGTCGATGCGGGCAATTTGTACATGGGGCACGGATTTCAAACGCTCGTGGTACTGGTCCAGGGTGTACTTGCCCTTCCACCAAACGCCCAGCGAGTCGTCGGTGGCTTCCACCGCCAACACCGGGCAGCTGATACGGGCATAAGTGGCCAGCGTTTCTTCGACGCGGTAGAGGTAGGGGTTGATCACCTTGTGCGCGGCGTCGCCCAAGATGCGCCATTGGCCCTTGGCATCGGGCTTGGCCCAGTGCTGGGCCAGCCAGTCGGCCTTGTCTTGTGACAGGCGGGGGTTGGTTTTCATCAGGCGGGCGGCCACGCCATCGGCGCTCGCGTAGGTCTTGAGGTCGTTCTCGCCTTGGCGGGTGGTCTTCAGTTCGTCCAGCCACTGGGCCATGCGGGTGGGGGCTTGCGCTGGCCGGGTGTCGGGCATGCCAAAGCCTTCGAGGTTGACCAGGCGGCGTATACGCTCAGGGCGTGCGCCGGCGTACATCATGACCACGTTGCCGCCCATGCTGTGGCCCACCAGGTCAATGGTTTGGCCGGGGTAAAGGGTGTCAAGCAGCGCGTCCAGATCGGCCAGGTAGTCGGGGAACCAGTAGCTGTCGGTGGCCGGCGCTTCGGTCAGGCCATAACCGCGCCAGTCAAACGCGATGATGTGCCGCTGCTGCACAAAGGCTTCGGACAAGGCATCGACCATGAATTGGTACGACGCGGCCACATCCATCCAGCCATGGGCCAGCACCAAAGGTGTGGTGCCGGGGGCGGGCGTGCCCCACTGTCGCACGTGGTACTGGCAGCCGCGCAGCGGCACCCAAGAGCTGATGGAAGGGCGTAAAACTTGGTACATACTTTCGATCATAAGGAGACAAGCCATGACACGCAGTCACACCGATGACCGCCACGTTGACCGTGCGCCAGACCGTTACAACGCCATCCACCAAGGCTTTGGCTGGAAGGTGCCCAAGCGTTTCAACATGGCGCAGGCTTGTTGTGGGCAATGGGCTGCGCAAACGGCCACGGCGCGGCGCGTGGCGATCCGTGAGCATGTCGCAGGCCAAGGGCTGGGCCGCCGCTGGACCTTTGGCCAGCTGCAAAGCGCGGCCAACCGGCTGAGCCAGGTTTTGCGTGCGCAAGGTGTGCGGCGCGGTGACCGCGTGGCGATCGTCATGCCTCAGCGATTCGAGACCGCCGTTGCCTACATGGCGGTGCTGCAAATGGGGGCAGTGGCCATGCCGCTGTCGATGCTGTTTGGGCCCGAGGCGCTGTCCTTTCGCATCAACGACAGCCAGGCCCGCGTGGCGGTGTGCGATGAATCGACCGTGGACGCCATGAAGCTGGCGCGACCCGATTGCCCGGGCTTGCAGTGCCTGATCGGCGTGGGCGCAGCAGCGGCCGCAGCTGATCTGGACTACGCCAAGGCGTGCGCGGGCAGTGCCGCCACCTTCAAACCGGTCTCGACTTTGGCCGAAGAGCCTGCCGTGCTGATCTACACCAGCGGCACCACCGGCAACCCCAAGGGGGCACTGATTCCGCACCGCGCCTTGATCGGCAACCTGACGGGTTTTGTGTGCAGCCAAAACTGGTTTGGCTTTGACCCTGACCGGCCCGCAAGCCAGACCCAGGCGGTGTTCTGGTCGCCTGCCGATTGGGCCTGGACAGGCGGGCTGATGGACGCTCTGTTGCCCAGCCTGTACTTTGGCCGGCCCATCGTGGCTTTCAACGGGCGTTTTTCGCCCGAGGCGGCGTTTGAGATTTTGCAAAGCCATGGCGTGACGCACACGTTTTTGTTCCCGACCGCGCTCAAGGCCATGATGAAGGCCGTGCCCGATGCCAAGACGCGATACCGCCTCCAGCTGCAAGCCATCATGAGCGCGGGCGAGGCCGTGGGCGATGCGGTGTTTGATTACTGCCAAAAGCAGTTGGGCGTCACCGTCAACGAGATGTTCGGCCAGACCGAGATCAACTACGTGGTGGGCAACTGCGCCCGCCTCTGGCCCGCAAGGGCCGGCAGCATGGGCAAGGGCTACCCCGGCCACCGCGTGGCGGTCATCGACGAAGCTGGGCAGCTCTGCCCTGCAGGCACGCCGGGCGAGGTGGCCGTGAACCGGTTCGATGTGCACGGCCAGCCTGATCCTGTGTTCTTCTTGGGCTACTGGAACAACGACAAAGCCACCGTCGCCAAATACACCGGCGACTGGTGCCGAACCGGTGACATGGCCGTGGCCGACGAGGACGGCTACCTGTGGTACCAAGGCCGCACCGACGACATGTTCAAGGCG
The DNA here is from genome assembly GCA_041169105.1 of Pseudomonadota bacterium. Lineage (GTDB taxonomy): Bacteria > Pseudomonadota > Gammaproteobacteria > Burkholderiales > Burkholderiaceae_C > Limnohabitans_A. Next base: position 7,554 of record JBEEJQ010000006.1, read on the forward strand.
GCGGGTTACCGCATTGGCCCCGGCGAGATCGAGAACTGTCTGGTCAAGCACGCCGCCGTGGCCAATGCCGCCGTGGTGCCCAAGCCCGACGCGGACCGGGGTGCCCTGGTCAAGGCCTATGTGGTGATGTCGCCCGATTGCCTGGCCCAAAGGCCCTCCGGTGATGGCCAAGCCGCTTTCGACGACGCCGTCCGCGCTCAGCTGCAAGCGCATGTGCGTGGTTTGCTCGCGCCGTATGAGTACCCCAAAGAGATCGAGTTCATCGACCAGCTGCCCATGACCACCACCGGCAAGGTGCAGCGGCGCGTGCTGCGCCTGCAAGAGGAGGCGAGAGCCTTGGCGACAAAACCAGGCGCTGACGCGTGACAAAATAAGCCCGAACTGGACAAGTACTTTGTCCGCACCATGCCATCACCGACAGGAAACACCATGAAACTCGTTCAACTGGGTCAATCCGACCTGCAAGTGACCCCCATTTGCCTGGGCACCATGACCTTTGGCCAGCAAGTGAATGAAGCCGATTCGCACGCCATCCTGGACCGCTCGCTGGAGGCCGGAATCAATTTCATCGACACCGCCGAGATGTACGCCGTGCCTGCTTCGGCTGACACCTGCGGTTTCACCGAAACCTACATCGGCAACTGGTTTGCCAAGAACCCCGGTGCGCGTCAGAAGCTGGTGCTGGCCACCAAGGTGGCCGGCCCCTCGCGTGGCATGCCTTGGATCCGTGAAGGCACGGGCATGACGGGCCAAGACATCTTGAATTCGTGTGACGCCAGCTTGCGCCGCCTGCAGACCGATGTGATCGACCTGTACCAGATCCACTGGCCTGAGCGCCATGTGCCTGCTTTCGGCATCACCTATTTCGATCCCGCCAAAGACAAATCGGTCACTTCCATCCATGAGCAGCTCGAAGCCCTGTCCAAGCTGGTCAAGGCGGGCAAGGTGCGCTACATCGGCTTGTCGAACGAAACGCCTTATGGCGTGCACGAGTTTGTGCGCCTGGCCGAGCAGCACGGCTTGCCGCGCGTGGCCACGGTGCAGAACCCTTACTGCCTGGTCAGCCGCACTTATGACAACGGCCTGGACGAAACCTGCCATCGCCTGAACGTGTCGATGCTGGCCTATTCGCCGTTGGGCTTTGGTCTGCTCACGGGCAAGTACGACAACGACGACCTGAAAGGCCCCTTGGTGCCAGACGGTGGTCGCATCGCCCGTTACGACTCCATGCGCAAGCAGCGCTGGGGCCGCCCCGAGGCGCTGGTGGCTGCCCGCCGCTACAACCAGTTGGCCCGCGACAACGGCATGACCCCCACCCAGATGGCCCTGGCGTTTTGCTACCACCGCTGGAGCGTGACCAGCACCATCATTGGTGTGACATCGCTGGCGCAACTGAACGAAGACCTGGCCGCTTGGAGCACCCAGCTGACGCCCGAAGTGCTCAAGGCGATCGACGACATCCGCTGGGAAATGCGCGACCCGGCTTTGTGATTTTGGGTAATGGCCAAGAAAGACAAAGTCAGCGAAACCCCGGCCACGGCGCTCTTGCGCCAGCACGGGGTGGACTTCACAGAACACCCTTACGAGTACCTGGAGCATGGCGGGGCCCAGCACAGCGCCCAGGTGCTGGGCATGGACCCGTTCAGCGTGGTCAAAACCTTGATCATGCAAGACCAGGACGCCAAGCCGCTGGTGGTGCTGATGCACGGCAACCGCAAGGTGTCCACCAAAAATTTGGCTCGGCAGGTGGGACTCAAATCCATCGAACCGTGCGCCCCCGAGGTGGCCAACCGGCACAGCGGGTATTTGGTGGGCGGCACATCGCCCTTTGCCACGCGGCGGGCCATGCCGGTGTTCATCGAGGAGACCATCCTCGCTTTGCCGCGCATCTGCATCAATGGCGGCAGGCGTGGCTACCTGGTGGGCATTGACCCGCAGGTGTGCGTGCAGTTGCTGGACGCCAAGCCAGTCAATTGCGCACTGGCAGAATGATGCCCATTCAAAGACAAGGGAGATCCCGATGGCATGGTTGATTCAAGTGAGCGCGGTGCTGGCCGCCTATCTGGTGGGCTCGCTCAGTTTTGCGGTGATCGTGAGCCAGCTGATGGGCCTGAACGATCCCCGCAGCTACGGCAGCAAAAACCCCGGGGCCACCAATGTGCTGCGCTCAGGCAGCAAAAAAGCGGCCATCTTGACCTTGTTGCTGGACGCCATCAAAGGCTGGCTGCCAGTGGCACTGATCTTGACCTTTGGCCAGCCCTATGGCCTGGGCACGGGTGTGGCCGCGTTGGCGGGCCTGGCGGCTTTTCTGGGGCATCTGTACCCGGTGTTCTTTGGCTTCAAGGGCGGCAAGGGCGTGGCCACGGCCGTGGGCGTGCTGGTCGGCGTGAATGGCCTGCTGGCGCTGGCCACCGTGGGCACCTTTGTCATCGTGGTGTATTTCAGCCGTTACGTGTCGCTGGCCTCCATGGTGGCGGCTGTGTTTGCGCCGGTGTTTTACCTGTTTGGCGACGGCGTGGCCTGGCAGGCGGACCGGGCTGAGGTGTTGTGCCTGTCGGTCATGGCGCTGCTCTTGGTGTGGCGTCACCGCGAAAACATCAACCGCCTGCTGGCGGGCACCGAGTCGAAATTGGGCGCAAAAAAAGCCTGACGCATCGGGCTTGAATCTGGCACTGGCGGTCTGCGCGAGCAGCACCGCCATTTTTTTGCTCAGTCGCGGAAGTTGTCGAAGGACAAGGGCAGCTCGGTCATGTCTTTGCGCAAGAGCGCCATGGCCGCTTGCAGGTCATCGCGCTTGGCACCGGTCACGCGCACCGCATCGCCCTGGATGGAGGCTTGCACCTTGATCTTGCTTTCCTTGATCAGCTTGGTGATCTTCTTGGCGTCTTCGGTTTCGATGCCGTTCTTGACCTTGATGACTTGCTTGACCTTGTCGCCGCCGATTTTCTCGACTTTGCCAATGTCCAGAAAACGCACGTCCACATTGCGCTTGGTGAGCTTGTTGCGCAGGATGTCTTCGACCTGCGTGAGCTGAAAGTCGGCGTCGCCGAACATCGTGATGTCTTTGTCCTTGAGCTCGATGGCGGCCGAGGTGCCTTTGAAGTCAAATCGGGTGCCGATTTCTTTGGCAGAAGTGTCAACGGCGTTGCGCACTTCGACCATATTGGGTTCGCAAACGGTATCAAACGAGGGCATGGTGGGAAAAATCAAAGGTTGAGAATGCGACAATTCTCCCATGAACTTGGAGAAAAACGTCCCCCTGCAGCCGTACAACACGTTCGGCATTGCCGCCAAGGCCCAGGCTTTGGTGCGTGTGCGCTCAGAGGACGACTTGCGGGCCGTGCTGGCCGACCCCCAACTGGCCACCTTGCCCCGGCAGGTGCTGGGCGGCGGCAGCAACATGGTGCTGACCGGCGACGTCAAGGCCTTGGTGCTCAAAGTCGAAGTCCCCGGCTTGCGCTTGGCCAGCGAGACGGACAAGCACTGGATCATCGAAGCAGGGGCTGGTGTGGCTTGGCACGACCTGGTGGCCTGGACGCTGGACAACGGTTACCCAGGCCTGGAAAACATGGCGCTCATCCCCGGCACGGTGGGCGCTTCGCCCGTGCAAAACATCGGTGCTTACGGCGTGGAGCTGCAAGACCGCTTTGACTCGCTCGACGCCATGGACATGCTCACGGGCGAGCTGTTCAGCCTGAACGCGGCGCAGTGCGGCTTCAGCTACCGGGACTCGGTGTTCAAACACGCCTCAGGCGGCCCCGAGGGTTTGGGACTGGCGGGCAGGGCGGTCATTTTGCGGGTGCGCTTTGCGCTGCCCAAGCGCTGGAAGCCCGAGCTGGGCTACTTGGACCTGGAACGCAAGATCGCCGAGACCGGCATCCACAGCCCCGATGCGCGGCAGATTTTTGACTGGGTGGTGGCGATTCGCCGCGCCAAACTGCCCGACCCGGCCGTGATCGGCAATGCGGGCAGCTTCTTCAAGAACCCGAGCGTGACGCCCGAGCAATGCGCCGACATCATCGCCCGCGAACCCAAGGTGGTGCACTACCCCATGCCCGACGGCAGCATCAAGCTGGCCGCAGGCTGGCTGATCGACGCCTGCGGCTGGAAGGGCAAGACCGTGGGCCACGCCGGGGTCTACGAAAAGCAGGCACTGGTGCTGGTCAACCGGGGTGGGCAGGAGAATCCTTGCACCGGGGGTGAGGTGATGACTTTGGCCAAGGCCATTCAGACCAGCGTGTACGAGCGCTTTGGGATTCGGCTGGAGCCGGAGCCGGTGGTGATTTGATTTTGGGCGTTTGTGGTGGTTTGCCGCGCTGGGTTGTTGCCTGAGCGGTCGGCCTCATACTCGCTTCGCTCGCCAAATCGGCCGATCCGCTCAGGCCCCAATCCGGCGCTGCGCCGATGAAATAACTCCAATGGTGCTGGGTTTGCAACAGCTGTAGCCTTGTCAGGGCAGGCAGCCGGACCAGCCGATTTGGCGAGCGAAGCGAGTATGAGGCTGGCCGGCTGCCTGCCCTGACAAGGCGGAAAACACCCACAAAACCAAGCACACAACAAAAAACGGCCCGCGGGCCGTTTTTCATTTGGAGTGACAAAAGATCACTTCTTGCCGCTGCCGTCCAGCTTGTAGATGTGCGGACCTTCGCCCGTCGAGAGCAAACCGGTGTGGGCGTAGATGCCCAGTTTGGCGCGGGTGTCGGTGATGTCGAGGTTGCGCATGGTCAGCTGGCCGATGCGGTCGAGCGGGCTGAACGGTGCGTCTTCGACTTTTTCCATCGACAGACGCTCGGGCGCGTAGGTCAGGTTGGGGCTGTCGGTGTTCAGGATGCTGTAGTCGTTGCCACGGCGCAGCTCCACCGTCACGGTGCCCGTGACAGCGCGGGCAACCCAGCGCTGTGCGGTTTCGCGCAGCATGATGGACTGCGGGTCAAACCAGCGGCCTTGGTACAACAAGCGGCCCAAACGCAGGCCGTTGATGCGGTACTGCTCGATGGTGTCTTCGTTGTGGATGCCGGTGACCAGGCGCTCGTAGGCGATGTGCAGCAGGGCCATGCCGGGGGCTTCGTAGATGCCGCGGCTCTTGGCTTCGATGATGCGGTTTTCGATCTGGTCGCTCATTCCCAGACCGTGGCGGCCGCCGATTTCGTTGGCTTTCAGGAACAGCTCGACCGGGTCGGCGTATTCCACGCCGTTGAGGGCCACGGGCATGCCTTCTTCAAAGCGCACGCTCACTTCTTCGGCCTTGACTTCGACTTCAGGCTTCCAGAACGCCACGCCCATGATGGGGTTGACGATCTTCATGCCGCTTTGCAGGCTTTCGAGGTCTTTGGCTTCGTGGGTCGCACCCAGCATGTTGCTGTCGGTGGAGTAGGCCTTTTCGGCGCTCATCTTGTAGCCAAAGCCGTTGGCGGTCATGAAGGCGCTCATTTCGGCGCGGCCACCCAGCTCGTCGATGAACAGCTGGTCGAGCCAGGGCTTGTAGATTTTCAAGCTGGGGTTGGTCAGCAGGCCGTAGCGGTAAAAGCGCTCGATGTCGTTGCCTTTGAAGGTGCTGCCATCGCCCCAGATGTTGACGTCGTCTTCCTTCATGGCGGCCACCAGCATGGTGCCGGTCACAGCGCGGCCCAGAGGCGTGGTGTTGAAGTAGGTGATGCCGCCCGTGCTGATGTGGAAAGCGCCACACTGGATGGCGGCAATGCCTTCGTGTGCCAGCTGGGTGCGGCAGTCGACCAGGCGGGCTTTTTCTGCGCCGTATTCCATCGCCTTGCGGGGAATCTCGTTGTAGTCGGCTTCGTCAGGCTGGCCCAGGTTGGCGGTGTAGGCGTAGGGCAGGGCGCCTTTTTGTTTCATCCACAGCAGGGCGGCGGAGGTGTCCAGGCCGCCCGAGAAGGCGATACCGACTTTTTGCCCTTTGGGCAGGTTTTGCAAGATGGTGCTCATGGGTGAATCAACCGAAGTGGCAGATGTAGTGGTAGGGCTCGGTCACGCGGATCTCGAACTTGGAGTTGCCGGGGATGCTGAATTCTTGGCCTGCGCTGGACTTGAGCCATTCAGTGCTGCCGTCGAGCTTGTATTCGCAAGAGCCGCCCACGCATTCCATGATTTCAGGTGCGCCGGTGTTGAAGGTCAAGGTGGCGGGCAAGATCACGCCCACCGACAGTTTGGTGCCGTCGGCCAGGGTCAGGCCGTGGCTGACGCATTTGCCGTCAAAGTAAACATTGGCTTGGGTGTTGACGGAGACGCCGTCGATTTTTTCGGTGGTCATGGTGTGTAAGCGCTAAAGCGAATGGGTCTGCAAATGAAACAGGGGCCTGATGCGGCCCCTGCTTGGCGGGTCAAACGATCAACCCATGATTTTAGGTCAGATGGGGCGAGCCCCGATCTGACCGCTCAACGCCAGTGCCTGTGGCGGGGCCCACCGCTGTAGTAGCCGCCACCCCATCCCCATCCGAAATTGAGGTTGGTGTAGATCGGTGGGTAGCTGCGGTAAACCGGAGCAGGCACATAGACCACTTGGGGTTGGGTTACCACGGTCTGGGGTTGTGTCACCAAAACCGGCGCTGGTGCTGCCGCTTGGCTTGCACCCACAGGCGTCACTTGCAGCTGGATCGTTGGGCCGGGGTCTTGCGGCAATTGCACGGTGTGTTGCTTGCCGGCATATTCGTAAACCACGGTGTAGCCCACCAAGCGGTTTTCCATGAAGTTCTGGGTGGTGCAGGTGGTCTGGTTTTGGATTTGGCTGCCGGGGTTTTCAATCCGGTCGCCCATGATGGAGCCTCCCACAATGCCAGCCATGGTGGCGAGAGCTTGGCCCGTGCCGCCGCCAATCTGGCTGCCGACCGCACCACCGGCGATGGCACCCATCAGTGCGCCTGCGCCCGAGCTGGGGTTTTGCACGGCCACGGGCGTTTGGCTGCAGGTTTGGCGCGGAACGGCCACTTGCTGGTACACGGCGGTACGTGAAATCACCTGGCCAACTTCCTGGGCTTGCGCCAAGCTGGCGATGGCCAGCAACAGCGCACTTGTCGTCAATTTTTTCATGGTGGATTCCCCTAGATTTCTCAGAATTTGGAGTTTAGCGGGATGTCCTGTGCCTTGCACCGCTGGCTGCGTAAAGTTTCGTAACCCCTGTTTTACAGAGGCCACAGATCCGGGGTGAAGCCAACGCTGATCCGCCCCGAGGGCCAGGCGATCACCGGACGCTTGATGGTGCTGGCGTGTTCCAGCATGACCGTCTTGGCGCTGGCGGCATCGGTCACGCCGGCCTGCACGGCAGCGTCGAGCTTGCGCCAGGTGGTGCCTTTGCGATTGAGCACCGTTTCCCAGCCGCAAGCGGTGATCCAGGCGTCCAGCGCACTGGCAGGGACGCCTTGTTTTTTGAAGTCGTGAAAAGTGGCGCTCAGGCCGTGATCACTCAGCCAGGTGCGGGCTTTTTTGACGCTGTCGCAGTTGGGAATGCCGTAAACAATGAGGTCCATGGGAGTACTTGCAGATGATGGATGCGGGAGTGGGCGACAATCGCCGCCTATGAAGACTCTACAGGAATGGCTCGACTGGTGCGAGCAACTACACCCCGTGGCCATCGACATGGGCCTGGACCGGGTGAAAACCGTCGCCGACCGCATGGCGCTCAAGTTCGACTGTCCGGTCATCACCGTGGCGGGCACCAATGGCAAGGGCTCAACTTGCGCGATGCTCGAAGCCATCTTGCTGGAGGCCGGGTACCGCACGGGTGTCTACACCTCGCCGCATCTGGTGCATTTCGAGGAGCGTTGCCGTTTGCATGGCGAGTCGGCCAGTGCCGAGCAGTTTGCACAGGCTTTTGCCGCCGTCGAGGCGGTGCGTGGCGATGTGAGCCTGACCTATTTCGAGTTCAGCACCTTGGCCATCTTGCACCTGATGGCCCAGTCCAAGCTGGATGTGGCGATTTTGGAAGTTGGCTTGGGCGGTCGCCTGGACGCGGTCAACATCATTGATGCCGATTGCGCCGTGATCACCAGCATTGACATTGACCACACTGCCATTTTGGGCAAGAACCGGGAAAGCATTGGCTTTGAAAAGGCCGGCATCATGCGCGCAGGCCGTCCGGTCATTGTGAGCGACCCGGTGCCGCCCCAAAGTGTGATCGACCACGCGGCGGCCATTGGCGCAGACCTGTGGCGTTTTGGTCAGGACTTCAATTTTTCGGGCGACAAACAGCAGTGGGCCTGGGCCGGGCGCGGTCGACGTTATGCGGGCATGGCCTATCCGGCCTTGCGGGGTGCCAATCAGCTGGTCAACGCCTCGGGCGTGCTGGCGGCGCTGGATGCCTTGCGTTCCCGCATCCCGGTCACGGCGCAGGCCGTTCGCAATGGCTTGGCCATGGTCGAGCTGCCGGGGCGGTTTCAGATCATCCCGGGCGAGCCGGTTTTGGTGCTGGATGTGGCCCACAACCCGCATTCGGTGGCGGCGTTGGCTGAAAACCTGGACGCCATGGGCTTTTACCCGACCACCCATGCGGTGCTGGGGGCCATGGCCGACAAAGACCTGTTGCCCATGCTGCAGCGGGTCAATCCTTTGATTGACCGCTGGTACTTCACGGATTTGCCGCTGCCCAGGGCCGCCAAGGCGGTCGATTTGCAGCGCAGCTGGGCCGATCAAAACAGCCGCAAGGACGTGGCTTCGAGCGTGCATCCGGACCCCATGTCCGCCTTGCAAACGGCTATCGATGCCGCAGACCCGACTGATAGAATCGTGGTCTTTGGCTCGTTCTTCACCGTGGGCGGTGTGCTGCAACACGGCACCCCGCGCCTGCAAGCCAAACACCTCAGCCCCTGAGCACCCGCCATGGCCTTTTTCAAGTTCCGTTTTCCCGGTCGCAATGCTTCTGCCGAAGCTGTGGCATCGGGCCCCAATGAAAACATCGAAGTCGTGCGCCGCCGTGCGCGCTACCGTTTGATGGGTGCTGTGGTGCTGGTGCTGTTGGCGGTGCTGGGCTTTCCCATGGTGTTTGACACCCAGCCGCGTCCTGTGGCGGTGGACACCCCGATCGTGATTCCTGACCGCCAGGCAGTGGCGCCTTTGACGGCTCCTTCCCCTGTGCCTGCGGCGCAGGCACCGGCCAAGCCTTGGAAGATCGCACCCGAAACCCTGTCGACCCAAGCCAGTCTGGACCCGCGTGAAGAAGTGGTTCCCTCACACGCTGCCACGCCCCCTGCTGCTGTAGCACCGGCACCCGAAGTCAAGCAGGCCGAGCCCAAGCACGATGTGATTGATAAGCCAAAAGAAAAGCCGGCAGACAAACACAAGGACAAGGCCGACACAGCCCATGCCAAGGACGATGTCAAAGCAGCGCATGCGGCCAAGGCAGACAAGGATAAAGCCGACGCTGACACCAAGAACAAGAACAAATCGAAAGACAGTGGCGACAAAGCCAAGGCTTTGCTGGAAGGCAAGGCCGCATCGTCTGAGCGCATGATCATCCAGGTCGGCGCTTTCAGCGATGTGGGCAAATTGCGCGAAGTCCGTCAAAAGCTTGAAAAAGGTGGTTTCAAAACCTACACCCAGGTGGTGGAGGGTAAGGATGGCAAGCCCACGACGCGGGTGCGTGTGGGGCCGTACGAAAGCCGCGAGGAAGCCGAAAAAGCAGCGGCTCGTATTCGTAAGCTTGAGTTGTCTCCTGCCCTGTTGAAGATTTGAGATGACCGTCTCCATCACCGACTGGGTCCTGCTGGGGGTCATGTTCACCTCCATGGTGGTGGGGCTGTGGCGCGGACTGGTGTATGAGGTGTTGTCGTTGGCCGGTTGGGTCGCGGCTTTTTTTCTGGCCCAGTGGTTGGCGTCCGACGCTGTGGCCTGGATCCCGTTCGTGCAAAGCGCCACCACGGCCGTTCAATATGCCGTGGGCTATGTGGTGGTCTTTGTGGGCACCTTGTTGTTGGCGACCTTTGTGACCTGGTTGATCAAGAAGTTCATCGAGTCGGTGGGGCTTCGGCCGGTGGACAGGGCGCTGGGTGGCGCTTTTGGCCTGGCACGTGGCGTTGTACTCTTGCTGGCACTGACGGTGGTTTTGCAGTTGACGGGCCTGTCCGCAAGTGACTGGTGGCAAACCGCCAAGGGGCCTGTTTGGCTCGATATGACGATTCAGGGCTTGAAGCCTTTGATGCCTGAAGCCATCGTGAAATTTTTACCCTGATCTGCTTCGGGCTGCTTTGATTATTAACGGAAGTACTTATGTGTGGAATTGTTGGCGTTGCAAGCAGCGCACCTGTCAATCAGCTGATTTATGACGCCTTGCTGCTCTTGCAGCACAGGGGTCAGGATGCTGCAGGCATCGTGACGCAGCTGGACCGCAAGTTCTTCATGCACAAGGCCAAGGGCATGGTGCGTGATGTGTTTCGCACGCGCAATATGCGTGCCCTGCCTGGCAATTGTGGTTTGGGTCAGGTGCGCTACCCCACGGCAGGCAATGCCTTCAGCGAAGAAGAAGCGCAGCCCTTTTATGTGAATGCACCTTTTGGCTTGGTGCTGGTGCACAACGGCAACCTGACCAATGCCCATGCGCTCAAGGCCGAGTTGTTCTCGAACGACCACCGCCACATCAACACCGAGAGCGATTCTGAAGTGTTGCTCAACGTGTTGGCCCATGAACTGGAAAAAACCACCCGCGGCTTGCCACTGACGCCCAACGATGTGTTTGAGGCCGTGCGTGGCGTGAACCGCCGCGTCAAAGGCTCTTATGCTGTGATCGCCTTGATCGCGGGCCACGGGTTGCTGGCTTTCCGTGATCCGCACGGCATTCGTCCTTTGTGCATGGGCCGCAGTGCCGATGGCACCATCATGCTGGCCAGTGAGTCGGTGGCTTTGGATGGCACGATGCACCAGTTCGAGCGCGATGTGGCACCGGGTGAGGCCATTTTTGTGGACCTGCAAGGTCAGCTGCACAGCCAGATGTGCGCCGACAAAGCCCAGCTGAGCCCCTGCATTTTTGAATACGTTTATCTGGCCCGTCCCGACTCGACCATGGACGGGATTTCGGTGTACCAAGCCCGTTTGAACCTGGGCGAGACTTTGGCCAAACGCGTGATCTCCACGGTGCCGCCCAGCGACATCGATGTGGTGATTCCGATCCCGGAATCGAGCCGCCCCAGTGCCACCCAATTGGCGCATTTGCTGGGTATCCCTTACCGCGAAGGCTTCGTCAAAAACCGTTACGTGGGCCGTACCTTCATCATGCCCGGTCAGTCCGTGCGCAAGAAGTCTGTGCGCCAAAAGCTCAACGTGATCGTGAGCGAATTCAAGGGCCGCAATGTGCTGCTGGTGGACGACTCTATCGTGCGCGGCACCACCAGCCGTGAGATTGTGCAGATGGCGCGTGATGCCGGTGCCAACAAGGTCTACATGGCCAGCGCAGCGCCTCCGGTGCGTTACCCCAACGTGTACGGCATCGACATGCCCACGGCGGAAGAGTTGGTGGCGCATGGCCGCAGCATTGAGGAAATCCGCGAGATCATTGGCTGTGATGCACTGATCTATCAGGACGTGGACGCGATGAAAACAGCCGTTGCACAAGCACGGGTGTCGGATGCTGGCGCATTGTCTGCGTTCGACGCATCGTGCTTTGACGGTGTCTATGTGACGGGTGATATCTCGGCAGACGACATCAGCCGCTTGAACGAATCCCGCCCACAGGCGGAAGAGGGCGCTGAAGACAATTCGCGTTTGGCTTTGCCCAACGCCAGTGAGTGAGGTGAAACATGGTTGACCGTTCGCAATTTGAGGACCTGCATCTGGAGACTCTGGCTGTTCGCGCGTCCGTGCCGCCCAGCCAGTACGGCGAAAACTCCGAAGCCCTGTACCTGACCAGCGGTTATGTGCAGCCTTCTGCCGAGGCCTCTGCACGCCGCTTTGCGGGCGAGGAAGATGGTTACACCTATGGCCGCTCGGGCAACCCCACGGTCAGCAGCTTCGAGATGCGTTTGGCAGCGCTCGAAGGAAGCGAGGCCTGTCTGGCCACGTCGTCGGGCATGTCGGCCGTGATGTTGATGCTCTTCAGCTTGCTCAAGGCGGGCGACCACGTGGTCTATTCCCAGTCGATGTTCGGCTCGACGATCAAGTTGATTGGCTCTGAGTTTGCACGCTTTGGCGTCGAATCGACCACCGTGCCGCAGACCGATCTGGCGGCCTGGAAAGCCGCGATCCGGCCCAATACCAAAATCCTGTTTGCCGAAACGCCGACCAATCCGCTGACTGAGGTCTGCGACATTGCCGCATTGGCGGATCTGGCGCACAACGCCGGTGCCTTGCTGGCCGTGGACAACTGTTTTGCCACGCCCATCTTGCAGCGCCCGATCGCCATGGGCGCCGACATTGTCATGCACTCGGGCACCAAGTACCTCGATGGTCAAGGCCGTGTCATGGCCGGAGCACTCTGCGCCACCGACAAAATGGTCAAGGAAAAGTTCCTGCCCGTCATGAAAAACGGCGGCATGGTGCTCTCGCCTTTCAATGCCTGGGTGGTGCTCAAGGGGCTGGAGACGCTGGACATCCGCATGCGCGCCCAAAGCGCCCGTGCGCATGAATTGGCTCTGTGGCTGCAAAACCACCCTGCTGTAGCGCGTGTGTACTACCCCGGTCTTGAAAGCCATCCGCAGCACGCTTTGTCGATGCAACAGATGTCTGGCATGGGCGGCGCTGTGTTGTCCTTTGACGTGAAAGCGGGCGATCCGCAGACGGCCCGCGCCCGTGCGTTCCATGTGCTCGACAGTTTGAAAACGCTGTCGCTGTGCACCAATCTGGGTGACACCAAAACCTTGCTCACGCACCCGGCCAGCACATCGCATGGCAAGCTGAGCGAAGACCAACGCCAAGCGGCTGGCATCACGCAAGGCTTGATCCGTGTGGCGGTGGGCCTGGAGCATGTGGCCGACATGCAGGCCGATTTGGCCAGAGGCCTCGAAACCCTTTGATGTTGATACAGGGCCCCGATGGGGCCCTTCTTGAGTTGAAAACCATGACGAAAATCCGCACACGCATCGCCCCGTCTCCCACGGGGTTTCTGCATTTGGGCACGGCCCGCACCGCTTTGTATTCCTGGGCCTATGCCCGTCACCACGGTGGCGAGTTTGTGTTGCGCATCGAAGACACCGACGTGGCCCGCTCCACCCAGGATTCCGTCGACCAGATTCTGGAATCCATGCACTGGTTGGGTCTGAATTACGACGAAGGTCCGATTTACCAAATGCAGCGCCTGAATCGCTACCAGGCCGTCATCGACCAGATGTTGGCTGCGGGCACGGCCTATCGCTGCTACTGCACGCCAGAAGACCTGGAGGCCATGAAAGCCGCGCAGGAAGCGCGTGGCGAAAAGCGCCTGTATGACCGCACTTGGCGTCCGGCACCGGGCAAGGTGCTGCCGCCCATCCCGGAAGGCGTGAAGCCGGTTATTCGTTTTGCCAATCCGGTCGACGGCGTGGTGACATGGGATGACCTGGTCAAGGGCCCGATCAGCATCAGCAACACCGAGATCGACGACCTGATCATCCAAAGAGCACCCGAAGAAGGCGCACCTGAGGGCGCGCCGGGCGTGCCGACCTACAACTTTGCGGTGGTGGTGGACGACTGGGACATGGCCATCAGCCATGTGTTCCGTGGTGATGAGCACATCAACAACACGCCCTGGCAAATCAACATTTACCGCGCCCTGGGCGCTGAGCTGCCGCAATTCGGGCACCTGCCCGTCATCCTGGGCGACGATGGACAAAAGCTGTCCAAGCGCCGTGGTGCGGTGGCGGTGTCCAACTACGACGAAGCGGGCTACTTGCCCGAAGCCATGAACAACTACCTGGCCCGTCTGGGCTGGAGCCATGGCGACGACGAGTTGTTCAGCCTGGATCAAATGGTGCAGTGGTTTGATGGCACGCATTTGTCCAAGAGTCCCGCGCAGTGGGATGCGGCCAAGCTGGCCTGGGTCAACGCCCAGCACCTCAAAGTCATGGATGATGCGGCTTTGGCGGTCAAAGTGCAACCCTTCCTGGTCAAGCTGGGTGTGACGGCTGATGAGCGCCTCACGGCCATTTGTGGTTTGTTCAAGGACCGCTGCGACACCTTGGTGGTGTTGGCCAAGTGGGTGAGCGCTTTTTACACAGAGGTGGTGCCCAACGCAGATGAAAAGGCCCAGCACGTGACCGATGCGGTCAAACCGGCGCTGGCTTTGTTGTCCGAAAAGCTCGCCACATGTGCGTGGGACAAGGCATCGATCTCTGCTGCGATCAAGGAAGTGTTGACCGCAACGGGCCTCAAAATGCCGCAGATCGCCATGCCTGTGCGGGTTCTGGTGATGGGTACTGCTCAAACGCCCTCGCTGGATGCTGTACTTTCATTAAATAAACGCGAAAAAATTCTCGCCAGTTTGCAAAACGCGTAAAAACCTGTCTATAATTCAAGTCTCGACACCAACGAGGCATAACGAAAAGCAGCAATGCAAATCGTTGTACCGAAGGGGGTATAGCTCAGCTGGGAGAGCGCTTGCATGGCATGCAAGAGGTCAGCGGTTCGATCCCGCTTACCTCCACCAAAGTGTCGAAAAGATTCGCAAGAATCAGTCCAGGTTATGACCCTATCGTCTAGAGGCCTAGGACATCACCCTTTCACGGTGAGTACCGGGGTTCGAATCCCCGTAGGGTCGCCAAGTTTGTAGCACTTGGCTTCAACACAAGTTGAAGCAAAGCTATCTACCAGGAGTGGTAGTTCAGTTGGTTAGAATACCGGCCTGTCACGCCGGGGGTCGCGGGTTCGAGTCCCGTCCACTCCGCCAAAGCATCAAAGCCGCTGCAGCAATGTAGCGGCTTTTTTCATGTCTTCCTCACTGTTGATAAGAGGTGTTCAACGAAGGACGCGGTCTTGTCGTGCACAAATCTATCAGCCATGAAAAAAAGCCACTGAAATAATGCAGTGGCTTTGTATGCATTCACGGAACTTGCACGGCTTCTCGTGCAACTTCACCCGGAAGGGAATCAAGCGACTTGGAGGTCTACTTGTCGTCCTGCAATCAAGGCAGTGAAAAAGCCATTGAACCATTGCATATTGACGGGCTTGGCCATGAAGATGGTGCCTTCCGGCAGGCCTCCGCGCGCCGCGATGTCCTCTTGCGATAAGGCAGAAATGACCAAGCAGGTCATGCGGTTGAATTGTGGTGTGTGGCGGATGGTGCGAAGCAGTTCAAATCCATCGACACCGGGCATGTTCAGATCAGCAATCAACACATCTGGCTGAATGCTGGCCATGTCAATCAAGGCCTCCAAGCCTGACGACATGGCAGTGCAGTCCACAGGGGTTTCACAGCGATTGCAAAAATCGCGCAGCATATCTCGCGTCACAGCATCATCTTCCACCAGCAACACTTTGAGGCGACCTTCGCGATTTTCGCTGGGCGACATCAACATGTTGTGTTTGCGCTGGTATTCGCGAATCGATGGCATGGAGATGCGTCGATGACCGCCTTGAGTTTTCCAGGCTTGAAGTTCATTCCTCTCGACAAGCGTCTGAATGGTTCCCACGGACAGTCCAAGCAATTTGGCTGCATACGTGGTGCCACAGTAGTCTTCGAGGGTGTCGTGGGTTGGATGTGTTTGCATGGCTTTATTTTAGTGATAAAAATGCCAAATAGTTTGAAAAATACTACTAAATAACTGTCAAATGGACAATTTGAAACAAATTAAGAGGTTTGCTTGTCATCCATTCGGTGTGTATTGGTCCCGCCTGCGACAAACCAGTAGGGGGTGCAGGAGGGGCTGCCGATTAACATGCGGCTCAAGTCAAAAAGAATCAGGAGACCCTCAATGTCAGCCCATGATGCTGTATGGCCAGCGCGCCTGCCTGCGAAGCTCACCCCACCAGCCACATCGCTGTGGATGAACCTGGCCATCAGCGCTTTGCGCTACCCTGAAAAGCCTGCCTTGGTCTATATGGGCAGGACTTGGACATACCGTCAGTTGTCAGAGGCGGCGGAGAAAATGGCATCCGCCCTTGCGGGTTTGGGCGTGCAAGCGGGGGATCGGGTGGTCCTCAACATGCAAAACTGCCCTCAGCTGGTGATCACCCATTTTGCGATTTTGAGGTTGGATGCGGTGGTGGTGCCGGTCAACCCCATGAACAAGGCCGAAGAGCTCAAGCACTACATCACCGATCCAGACACACGCGTGGCGGTGACCACCGCAGACCTGGCACCAGAATTGGCGCAGGCCAGCAATGCCTTGCCAGCTGAGGCACAACTCAAGCATCTGGTGGTCACCCAATTTACGGATGTGTTTGATCCCGAGCAGTTGGCGCCGCAGGATTTGCCTGAAGCCTGGCGTCCCTGGCTCTTGCCCACACGTGACCTGCCCGGTTTGAGTGCAGGGCAGGCCCATGCATGGCAAGCGCTGATGGACCAAGCGGATGTCGGCCCGTTGCCCCCTGTGTCAGCCAAAAGCGATGATTTGGCGGTACTGCCCTACACCAGCGGCACCACCGGTTTGCCCAAAGGCTGCATGCACACCCACGGCACGATCATGCACAACGCCATGGCCAGCGGCTTGTGGGGCAACGGGACCCCTGAAAACGTGACCTTGTGTGTGGTGCCCATGTTCCACATCACCGGCATGGTCAGCGTGATGCACACCAGCATTTTGCTGGGGGCCAGTCTGGTCATCATGCCGCGATGGGACCGGGATGCCGCAGGCCATCTGATTTCCAAATGGCGTGTGACCCATTGGACCAACATCCCGACCATGGTGATTGATTTGCTGGGCAGCCCTCACTTGGAGAAATATGACCTGAGCAGCTTGGCTTATATCGGTGGCGGGGGCGCGGCCATGCCCGAGGCGGTGGCCCAGCGGCTGCTGGACCAGTTCGGCTTGCGTTATGTGGAGGGCTATGGCCTGACGGAAACGGCTGCACCATCGCACACCAATCCGCCGGATGCCCCGAAGAAACAATGTCTGGGCATTCCATTCATGAGCGTGACCGCCCGCATTGTGGATCCGGAAACCCTGGTGGAGTTGCCTACAGGCGAGTCCGGTGAGATCGTCATCAATGGGCCGCAAGTGTTCAAGGGTTACTGGAAGCGCCCCGATGCCACAGCCAGTGCCTTTTTTGAACGCGACGGGCTGTCCTTCTTTCGCACTGGAGACATGGGGCGTGTCGATGAGGCGGGCTACTTCTTCATGACGGACCGCTTGAAACGCATGATCAATGCCAGTGGTTTCAAGGTCTGGCCAGCAGAGGTGGAAGCCTTGATGTTCCGCCACCCGGCGATTCAGGAGGCTTGCATCATCGCCACCAGGGACACCTACCGCGGCGAATCGGTCAAGGCAGTGGTGGTTTTGCGAGAAGCCCACAAGGGCCAAGTCAGCGAGCAAGACATCATCGATTGGTGCCGCGACAACATGGCCGTTTACAAAATGCCCCGTGTGGTGAGCTTTGTGGACGCCTTGCCCAAGAGTGGCAGTGGCAAGGTCATGTGGCGTGCCTTGCAAGAGGCCGAGATGGCTGCTGTGGATGCCCCAGCCAAGGCCTGAGTCCTTCCAAATCCCGCATCAGAATGAGTTTGAAACTGTCCATACTTGACCAATCTGCTGCCGCCTCTGGGCGCGGTCAAGACGTCACGATTCGCCAAACGCTGGCGCTGGCTCAGCACGCCGAAGCCTGGGGCTACCACCGCTTCTGGGTGAGCGAACACCACAGCCACCCCAGCATCGTGGGCACAGCGCCCGAAGTGTTGATGGCAGCGATTGCCGCCCGCACAAAGCGCATTCGGTTGGGCAGCGCGGGTGTGATGCTGCCGCACTACTCGGCGCTCAAAGTGGCCGAGCAGTTTCGTGTGCTCGATGCCTTGGCGCCCGGCCGCATCGACTTGGGTGTGGGCCGAGCCCCTGGCAGCGATGGTCGCACGGCGCAGCTGCTCAACCCGGACCGCCACGCTGCCGAGCGATTTCCGCAGCAGGTGATGGAACTGCAAGCCTGGATTCAAGGCCAGAACCTGCCCGCAGGGCATCCGGGCCACAACGTGTATGCCTATCCTCAGTCTGAGACCTCGCCCGATATCTGGATGCTGGGCAGCTCGGATTACGGCGCGCAATTGGCCGGGCACCTGGGCCTGCCTTATGCGTTTGCTTATTTCATCACCGATGGGCAGGGCGCAGACGAGGCCTTGCAGCTGTACCGCGAAACCTTCCGACCCAGTGCATCGCTGGCCAAGCCAGCCGCCACGGTGTGCGTGTGGGCCTTGGCGGCCGACACCGACGAAGAAGCTTTGCGTTTGTTCGAGAGCCGAGCTCGCTGGAAGATGGACCGCAACCTGGGCCGCATCGGCCCCTTGTTGCCGCCCGAAGAGGCAGCGCGGGACTACAGCCCTGCCGAGCAGTTCGCATTGCAACGCCTGCGCGAAGGGGCCTTGATCGGTTCGGCCGCCACGGTCGGTTCCAAGCTGCGCCAGCTGGCGGCGCGGCTGGAGGTCGACGAACTGGTCGTCATCACCTGGACGCATGACCCTGCAGCGCAAATGCGTTCTTATGAATTGCTCGCCCAAGAATTTGCTTTGGCGGCAAACTCCTGAGCATTGATTTTTTAAACCAAGGATTTTTGACATGTTCACCACCGCGATCGCTGGCAGCTTGCCCAAACCCGCCTGGCTGGCCGAGACCGAAAAACTCTGGCCTCAGTGGACTACCCAAGGCCCCGAATTGCAGCAAGCCAAGGCCGATGCCACGTTGCTGTGGATCAAGGCCCAAGAAGATGCGGGTCTGGATGTGATCGGTGACGGCGAGCAGGCGCGCCAGCACTTTGTGCACGGCTTTGTCGAGCAGGTCGAGGGCATCGACTTCGTGAACAAGGTCACCATGGGCATCCGCAACAACCGCTACGACGCGCAGGTGCCGCAGGTCATTGCGCCGCTGCGCCTGAAAGGCCGCGTGCACGCCTTCGAAGCCCAACTGGCCCGTGCCCATACGAAAAAGAAACTGAAATTTACCTTGCCTGGCCCCATGACCATTGTGGACACCGTGGCCGACCGCTTTTATGGCGACAAGGTCAAGATGGCGATGGCTTTTGCCGAGCTCTTGAACCAGGAAGCGCTGGCGCTGCAAGCCGATGGCGTGGACATCATCCAGTTCGATGAACCGGCCTTCAACGTCTACATGGACGAGGCGGCTGACTGGGGCGTCAAGGCGCTGGAGGTGGCTTCGCGGGGTTTGACCTGCACCACGGCGGTCCACATTTGTTATGGCTACGGCATCGAAGCCAACAACAAATGGAAAGAGACTTTGGGCCACGAGTGGCGCCAGTACGAAAAGGTGTTCCCGGCCTTGGCCAAGAGCAGCATCCAGCAAGTCAGTCTGGAGTGCATGCACTCGCATGTGCCCATGGAGCTGATGACGCTGCTTGAGGGCAAGGACGTGATGGTGGGGGTGATCGATGTGGCCAACCCGGCCATCGAGACGCCCGAGGAAATTGCCGACACCATCGGACGTGCTTTGCAGTTTGTGCCCAAGAACCGCCTGATCGCCTGCACCAACTGCGGCTTGGCCCCGATGAGTCGCGCTGTCGCCGAGGCCAAACTCAAGGCGCTGGCCGAAGGCGCCAGGCTGGCCAGCCAGCGCTACGCCTGAAGTCCGTCAGACCTCAGGCCGAAAGGGCGATGTCGTCAGGCATGCTGAGCACACCGGTTGCGGGGTCGTAACCGGTTTTTCTCAGATGCAGCGCCAAGGCTGCGTCCATCGACTGCGAATGGTTGGCAAACCATTGGCCCAGCTCAGCGGCCATCTTGCGGATGGTGGCCAGATCGCCTGACTCGCCCGCAGTGAGTCCTTCGTGCATGACTTGCAGCACCACCTTGTGTTGTGTGCTGTGGATTTGCTGAGATGAAAATTGGGTGTTCTGCATCCAGCGGTCCTCACGCTCAAAAATACGGGCTGTGTGCGTGAACAGGCTTCGCCAGTGTTCGAGCAAACGGTCATCGTTGGCTTCATGGGCCAGGTCCAGCAGTTCAACGAATGTCCGATGGCCCTCGTCCATGGCAGGCATGTCCAGCGAGAGGGCTTCGCTCCATTGCAATCGGGTCATCGTGTGCTCCTGACAAGGCCTGATCGGGCCGATGGAGGTCAGCTTAAATGAGGGTCGCCACAGGGTTCTTGATCCACATCAGTGCCAGCCCCAATGGGCCGGCCACGTCGCCTTGATGGTGCACGGGTCAGTGCTGGGGCGTTATGCTTGCACTCTTTGCCAGTTTTCTCTCAGCGTATGCCTCAAAACACCTTGCCGCCGCCACTGACCGCCCCCGAGCAGCTCAATGCTGCCTTGCACACGCAAGGCTTTGCCGTGCTGAGCGCTGCCAGTGTGTGCGCTTTGGCGGGTGTCCGAGCACAAGATTTGCAGGCGCTGGAGCCCAGTTGGCACAATTTGCCGCCGGACCAGTACCTCAAGGACGGCGGACGTTACCGC
>JBEEJQ010000007.1:0-27978 GCA_041169105.1 Pseudomonadota bacterium
CACCGGCAAAGCCGGTTGGGTCTGGCGCACATGCTTGAGCACCGACAGCCCGTCCATCATGGGCAGGCCAATGTCGAGCACCGCGATGTCAAAGCTTTGCTTGCTCAGCAAATAGTCGGCCACCGCCCCGTTGGGCGCGTGTTCCACCTCAAAACCGGCACCGCCCAACTGGGTGGTCAGGGCGTCGGCCAGCATCGCATCGTCTTCGGCAAGCAGCAGTTTCATGGTGGAAGGATAAATCAAGCAGGTGTCTTGATCCTCTGTCTGGCTTGTATTTTCGGGAAAATAATGGCTCATCATCGTTTCGCTGACTTTTTGAATGGGACGGCTTAACAACACCCGTATTTAATTTTGATGGTTCAAATGAAAACCGCGACAACCTTGAGTGAGGATGTCGCGGGCTTTGTGTGCGTTAATGCTTTTGAAGAGTTGCTCAAGAGCCTTGGGTCGTACTCCAATCTGCCAAGCCTAGAATTTTTTCTCCAAGGCCAGTCAATGCAGCTGTTTTTTCGCGATTTTTTTCCCATTCACGGGGATCGCCAGGGAACGCATAACCTTTGGGTGCAATGCGCTCGCGCCATGACTCCACCCGGGTTTGTCGCAGTCCGGCATCTTTTTCATTTGCTGGTGTGAATGCGATGTATTGAGCGATCCGGACTTTGTCGGAGGATGTATTGGGGCGCACACCATGGGCCAGTAAGCTGTTGAAAATCAGCAGATCTCCGGCTTTCATGGGAATGAATTTGACGGGCCAAGGCAGACTTTCGACATCTGGCTGCCAAGGGTTGCGATCAGCTGGCGCAGTTTTTCGCCATTGTTCAAAATGCTCAAAAAGTTCTGGGACGCATTGAAAGCCGCCGCCTTCTTCTGTGGTGTCCGATAAGGCGAGAACACCCTGAGCGTTCACTGCCATGGGCTCTAACGTGGTGTCTGCATCCCAATGGATGAAGCCAGCGAATTGACGTGCCCCACGATTGGGGGTGTTCAGATTCGCGCGGTCGATGCTGACCCACAAGTCTTCCTGGTCCCAAATGTCGACGAAGGCGTCATAAACGCGTTGCGTCTGGCGGTTGTCCCACAGTGTCTGATGGTGATAGGCCTCCACCATGCCCGAACCGTTGAGCTCTTTCATTTCGTGACTGCGCAGCTCGCTGCGATTCCAAGTGTCAGGTTTTGAACGATCCAGCTCTTGAAATTGCCACAAGAAGTCCACTGTTCGCTCGACTTGCTCGCGGGGTACTGCTTGTTTGATGACCACATAGCCGTAACGCTGCCAGTGCGCAAAGTCTTCAGCGCTGAGAACGCGTAATGGCAGTTTTTTCTGGATGTCGCGCAATTGCTCCATGCGTGTGTAGGCCAGTGTTGGGTTGCCTGGGCGTTGGTCGCCGTAGCGGTAGCGGTCGTTCATGTGAGTCTCCGATGGGTTGAAATTCGAAAGTCGATTTTGGGGAGAGTGCTTCCGTTGCAGTTATCGTTGCGTGTCAAACACTGATACGATTCTGACCAATATCATTTATCAAAGATCATGAAACCGCAATTCGAACAGGTTGTTGTCGTGCCGGGAGAGTCTTGGACCTTGTTATGGCGCGAATTGCCGGAATTACCATTTTTGTGGCACTACCACCCCGAGTACGAGCTGACGCTGACGTTGAATGCCTGCGGTCAACGTTATGTTGGCGACAGTCTGGAGGATTTTGAAAGCGGTGATTTGGTGATGCTGGGGCCCAATCAGCCCCACACATGGGCCGCATCGCATCGACCAGATGCGACAAGTCCCATGTTGGCCGTCGTGATTTGGTTCAGCTCGGAATGGCTTGGTCGTTTGCTCGATGGCTGGCCCGAGCTGAGTGTGTTGAAGAACCTTGTGGCTCACGCGGGTCGGGGTCTGCGCTTTTCCAAAGGTGTTGTGGCGCAGGCTGAGCCTTTGATGTTGGCCATGCGTGATCTGGCGCCTGTGCATCGTCTGCCATTGTTGTTTCAGGTTTTGACTTTGCTGGCGCAAGACGCCGAATCCCAAATGCTGGCGACCTATGCGTTTTCGCCCGCAGGCGACAAAGTACAAGACCGCATGGAGCGGGTCCTTGATCACCTGCATGCCAGTACCAAGCAGACCATTTCCTTGCCACAGTTGGCGGAAGAAGCGGCCTTATCGGTTGGCGCATTTCACCGGTTTTTCAAACGACATACGGGCATGACTGTGCTCGACTATGTGGCTCAGTTGCGTATTGGTTTGGCGTGCCAACTGCTGATCAGCACTGACCGCCCCGTCCGAATCGTGGCAATTGAAGCGGGGTATCAGAACCTTGCGCATTTCAATCGGCAATTTCTAAAGCTGAAAAAGATGACCCCGAGTGATTTTCGGCGCAGTTACAGAGCCAACGCCGGAGTTCATTGATCTCACAGGGGCCATTGCTGACTTGCGCTCAGGGTTTAACCTAGTGTTAATTTATTAATAGAATATTAACATTCGGGCCGTCGAGGTTTATCGGGCCGTTCTGCCCCCTCGCACATCAACTTTGGGCCCGGGTGGGCCCCAACCAGGAGACTCTCTTGAAAGCTATGAAATTGTTCCAGCGTTCGATCTTGGCCACTGCCGCTGTGATGGCCGTTGCTGCCCATGCCGGTGAAGTCGAAGTGTTGCACTGGTGGACCAGCGGTGGTGAGGCTAAAGCTGCTGCGGCCCTGAAGGCTACCTTGCAAGCGAAGGGACACACTTGGAAAGACTTTGCGGTGGCCGGTGGTGGTGGTGACAACGCCATGACCGTGCTCAAGTCGCGCGTGGTCTCGGGCAATGCCCCAGCTGCGGCACAAATCAAGGGCCCTGCACTGCAGGAGTGGGCGGCCGAAGGCGTGCTGGCCAACATCGATGACGTGGCCAAGGCCGAGAAGTGGGATGCTGTGCTGCCTCCCGTGGTCGCCAACGTCATGAAATACAAGGGCAACTACATCGCCGCGCCTGTGAACGTGCACCGCGTGAACTGGCTGTGGGCCAGCAACGCCGCGTTCAAAAAAGCCGGCGCCAAAGTGCCGACCAACTGGGACGAGTTCTTTGTCGCTGCTGAAGCCTTGAAGAAGGCCGGCATCATCCCCGTCGCGCACGGTGGCCAAAACTGGCAAGACTTCACCACGTTTGAGAGCGTGGCCCTGGGTGTTGGCGGTGCGGAGTTTTATAAAAAGGCTTTTGTTCAGTTGGATCAGGCGACATTGAATGGTGCCACCATGACCAAAGCACTTGAGACTTTCAAGAAGGTCAAGACCTATACCGACAAGAATGCCCCTGGCCGCGACTGGAACCTGGCGACCGCCATGGTCATCAAGGGCGAAGCCGGTATGCAACTGATGGGTGATTGGGCTAAGGGCGAATTTGCTGCTGCAGGCAAAATGCCGGGTAAGGATTACACCTGCGCAGCGGCCCCCGGTACTGCCAAGTCCTTCACCTTCAACGTGGACTCGTTTGCCATGTTCAAGTTGAAAGACGCCGCCAACATTCAAGCTCAAAAGGACTTGGCTGCTGCCATCATGTCCACCGACTTCCAGGAAGTGTTCAACCTGAACAAGGGCTCCATCCCAGTGCGCCTGAACATGAATCTGGCCAAGTTTGACGACTGCGCCAAGTTGAGCTCCAACGACTTTGTGGCTTCTGGCAAGAGTGGCTCGCTGGTTCCTTCCATCGTGCACCAAATGGCGGTTCCACCAGCTGTTACCGGCGCGATCCAGGACGCCGTCAGCCAGTTCTGGAACGACGACAAGATGAGCACCAAAGACGCTCAAGCCAAGATCGCTTCGGCCGCCAAGGTCAAGTGAGTCTTTGAGCTGGCCATGCGGTCGGCTCGCACAAGCCTCTCGGGCTTGTTGTTTCTTTAGCCGCCGGGCTGCAGGTCACGAGCTTGCAGCCCGAGCCGGTCTCGATTGGATCACCCATGTCTGCATCTTCCCCCCAACAAGCCGCGTGGCTGCCCAAGCTGGTGATTGCGCCCAGCTTTGTGCTGTCGCTGCTGTTCATCTATGGCCTGATGGCCTGGAACGGCTACCTGTCCATGTCCGCCTCGCGGATCTTGCCCAACTACGAGTTTGTGGGCCTGCAACACTACGTCAGCTTGCTCGACAGCGACCGTTTTCGCGTCGCCATGACCAATATGGCCGTGTTTGGCGTTTGCTTCATTGCCGGTGCAATGGCGCTGGGCGTCTTGCTGGCCATCTTGCTCGACCAGAAGGTGCGCGGCGAAGGCGTTTTGCGCACGATTTATTTGTACCCCATGGCGATCTCGTTCATCGTGACCGGCACCGCCTGGAAATGGATTTTGAACCCTGGCCTGGGCTTGCAGCACCTGATGCACAGCTGGGGATTCACCGATTTCAAATTTGAATGGCTGATCGAGCAGGACATGGCCATTTACTGCGTCGTCATTGCCGGTGTGTGGCAAAGCGCGGGTTTTGTCATGGCGCTGTTTTTGGCGGCGCTGCGCGGCATCGACGACTCGATCATCAAGGCCGCTCAGGTCGACGGCGCGAGCTTGCCCACCATTTACTGGCGCATCATTTTGCCGAGCCTCGGCCCCGTGTTTTTCAGCACGCTGATGGTGGTCTCGCACCTGGCCATCAAGAGCTTTGACTTGGTGATGGCGCTCACGGCTGGCGGCCCCGGCTATGCGACCGATTTGCCCGCCACCTTCATGTACGCCACCGCCTTCACGCGCGGCCAGATCGGCGTGGGTGCGGCCAGTGCCACCGTGATGCTGGCGACAGTGGCGGCGATTGTGGTGCCCTACCTTTATTCTGAATTGCGGAGCAAACGATGAACCGTCTGAATTTTCATCGCCTGATCCTGTGGTCCATGCTGCTGCTGTTTGCGGCCTGGTTTTTGGTGCCGCTGTATGTGATGCTGACCACCTCGCTCAAAGACGCTGAGCAACTGCGTGCGGGCAACCTGCTGAGCCTGCCCACCGCGCCCACGCTGGACGCCTGGTTCAAAGCCTGGGAGACCGCCTGCACCGGCGTGCAGTGCGAAGGCCTCAAGCCCTTTTTCTGGAACTCGGTGTTGATGGTGGTGCCTGCTGTGCTGGCATCGACCCTGATCGGTTCGCTCAACGGCTATGTGCTGTCCAAGTGGAAGTTTCGCGGCAGCGAGACCTTGTTCGCCTTCATGCTGTTTGGTGTGTTCATGCCCATGCAGGTGGTGCTTTTGCCCATGAGCCAGGTGCTGGGCTGGCTGGGTGTGGCCAGCTCCATCTGGGGCCTGATGCTGGTGCACGTCGTGGCGGGCATTCCATCGACCACGCTGTTCTTCCGCAACTATTACATCGGCTTGCCGGACGAGTTGATCAAGGCCGCGCAGCTCGACGGTGCGGGTTTCTGGATGATCTTCCGTCGCATCGTGTTGCCGCTGTCGCTGCCCATTCTGGTGGTCACACTGATCTGGCAGTTCACCAACATCTGGAACGACTTTTTGTACGGTGTGGTGTTCTCGGGTGCCGACAGCAAGCCCATCACCGTGGGCCTGAACAACCTGGCCAACACCTCGAGCGCCGTCAAGGAATACAACGTCGACATGGCCGCCGCGCTGATCGCGGCATTGCCCACCCTGTTTGTGTATGTGGTGGCGGGTAAATATTTTGTGCGCGGCCTGACGGCTGGCGCTGTCAAGGGTTAAAGGAAAAAGATCATGGGCGCACTCGCCATTCGCAACATCCACAAGACCTACAACGAGACGGTCCACATCCTCAAAGGCATTGATCTGGAGATCGACGCCGGTGAATTCCTGATTTTGGTGGGGCCCTCGGGCTGCGGCAAATCGACCTTGCTGTCGATGATCGCGGGCCTGGACCATCCGACCAGCGGCAGCATCCACATCGGCGAGCGCGATGTGACGAGCCTGCCCAGCAAGGACCGTGACATCGCCATGGTGTTCCAGAGCTACGCGCTCTACCCCAATATGACCGTGGCGCAAAACATCGCCTTCGGTCTGGAGATCCGCAAAGTGCCCAAGGCCGAGCGCAAAGCGGCGGTGGACCGCGTGTCGGCCATGCTGCAAATTGGCCACCTGCTGGACCGCAAGCCCGGCCAGCTGTCGGGCGGTCAGCGTCAGCGCGTGGCCATGGGCCGTGCCCTGGCGCGTGACCCCAAACTGTTCTTGTTTGACGAGCCGCTGTCCAACCTTGACGCCAAGCTGCGCGTGGAGATGCGTGCCGAGATCAAGCTTTTGCACCAGCGCACGAAAACCACCACCGTTTATGTGACGCACGACCAGGTCGAAGCCATGACACTGGGCGACCGCATCGCGGTGATGAAAGACGGTCTGGTACAACAGTTCGGCACGCCCGCTGAAATTTACAACCGTCCGGCCAACCGCTTTGTGGCCGAGTTCATCGGCTCACCCGCCATGAACATGGTGGATGCGCAGCAGACCGCCCAAGCACTCACCGCCCACGGCGTGGAACTGCCCATCACCGACGCGCAACGTGCTGCCGTGCAAGCGCATGGCAATGCCGAATTGGTCTATGGCTTGCGCCCCGAGAGCATCAGCTTTGCCGCACAAGGCTTGCCCGGCACGCTCAGCATGATCGAGCCCACCGGCCCCGAAACCTATGCCACGGTGGACACCGCCGCAGGCAAGCTCACCGCCCGTGTGCCTGGCGTGTTGCAAGCGGCAGTGGGCGACGCGGTGCACTTGCAATGGCAAGCCGATCAGTCGCACCTGTTTGACCGCGCCAGCGGTGTGCGCGTGGGGTGAAGGTCACCTGGGCGGTGTGCCTGGTTCGCGGCCTCAAGGCCGGTCTTTCATCACCCGGTCCATCAGCGCTCGCACTTTGGACAAAAAGGGTGCTTCGGTGCGTCCTTCAATCGTCACCAGACCAAAGCGGGCCTTCGCGTTCAGCGCGGGCGTGACCGGAAGCTCCACCAGGTCCGGCGCAGATTCGCGGATCGCCAGCACGATGGCGTTGCTGTGGCGCACCACGTCCAGCAGGCTGGAGATTTCTTCGCAGCGCAGGTTCACCAACTTGTCCGGGTGCCCTTGCGGGCCAAAGCGCTCCATCAGGATGCGGGCCACCTCGTCGCTCAAGGGGGTGGAAGCGATGGGGTAGTCCAGCAGCATCTCGAAGGGCACGCTGCGTTTTTTGGCCAGCGGGTGTTGCTTGCGGCACATGAAGGTGCCCTTCATTTCTTGCAGCGCTTCCACTTTCAAATCGGTCGCCGGTTGCAAGGAGCGGATGTCCAGGATCAGCGCGTCCAGCGTGCGCTCACGCAGGGCCTGTACCAGCAGCGCCGTGCTGCCGCGCGAGATGTCGATGTGCGCTTGCGGATGTTCCTGGGCCATCAGCATCAAAAGCGGCGTCATCAACATGGCACCGGGCCCCGAGCCCATGCCCACGCGAAACTGGCCGATCTCGCCTTTTTGCAACTGCAAGCTGGTCAGGCGCAGCTCGTTGGCTTCGTCCACCAGCACGCGGGCGCGTTGCACGATGTGCTGGCCAAAAGGCGTCAGCTCGTTCTTGCGGCCGATGCGGTCAAACAGGGGCTGGCCCAGTTCGTCTTCCAGCGCCTTGATGCTGCGGCTGAGCGCCGGTTGCGTCAGGTGCAGCTTCAGGGCTGACTGGCTGAAGGAGCCGCTGTTGGCCAGCTCGATCAGGTGTTTGAGTTGAACCAAGGTCATGGGCGCTCCAATCCATAACTGAAAATCATGTTAACTGTCATAAAAATGCATTGGACATTATAGAAATGCCTTTTTACGATGGCCCCACACAACTACTTTTATGGAGTCGAGACATGAGCCCAACCCTTCGTCGCGTAGCCGCCTTGCTGAGCGGTCTGCTGCTGGCCAGCGCCGTGAGCGCGCAGACCTACCCCAGCAAACCCGTCACTTTGTTGGTGCCTTATCCCGCTGGCGGCATTTCGGATGTGATCGCCCGCACGGTGAACAACACCTTGTCCAAGCAGCTGGGCCAGCCCGTGATTGTGGACAACTTGGGCGGTGCCAGCGGTTCGATCGCGGCGCAAAAGGTGCTGAATGCGCCCGCCGATGGTCAGATCATTTTTCAGGGCTCGCCCAATGAATTGATCCTGGCGCCTTTGGCCATCTCGGCCGTCAAGTTCAAGAGCGAAGACTTCCGTCTGGTGCAAATGATCGCCACCGCGCAGATCGGCTTTTTGGCCCGCAAGGACTTGCCCGTGCGCAATGTGGACGAATTTTTGGACTACGCCCGCAAGGAGGCCGCACAAGGCCGCCCCATCACCTACGCCAGCGTGGGCCCGGGTTCTTTCTATCACCTGCTGGGTGAGCACCTGTCCAAGATCACCAACATCCCGATGACCCATGTGCCCTACAAAGGCGCGGCACCTGCCAACCAGGACCTGATCGGTGGTCAGGTGGACATCTTCTTGGCCCCGTTTGGCAAGGCGTATGACGAACTGCAAAAGCAGGGCAAGCTCAAAGTGCTGGCCATGCTCAACAGCGAGCGTCTGGAGTCGGTCAAGGATTACCCCGCAATCACCGAGAGCAAGTCGCTCAAGAACTTCACCTTCACCATCTGGACCGGTTACTTCGTCAAGAAAGACACGCCCGAGCCGATCGTGCAAACCCTGCACAAAGCCATCACCGATGCGCTGAGCGACTCGGCCGTGCATGCGGGCCTGGAAGCCAACAGCCAGCTGGTGGCCAAGTCTTTGTCGCTGCAAGCCGTGGGCAAGGCCTATGCCGATGGCACCGCGCAGTTCCGCGCGATTGCCAAGTCCATCAACCTGCAGCCGCAGTGACATGACGTATTTGCGCGATGCGCTCACCGATCGGGTGGGCGAATTCATCCAGCTGCGGCGTGACATCCACCGCCACCCCGAGTTGGCATTTGAAGAACACCGCACCTCGGACCTGGTGGCGGCCAAGCTGGAAAGCTGGGGCTACCAGGTGCACCGCGGTCTGGGGGGCACCGGTGTGGTGGGTACCTTGCAGCGCGGCAGCAGCGCGCGCAAGCTGGGCATCCGCGCCGACATGGACGCTTTGCCCATTCAGGAGGCCACCGGTGCCGAATGGGCCAGCACGCGCCAAGGCCTGATGCACGCTTGCGGCCACGATGGCCACACCGCCATCCTGTTGGCGGCGGCCAAAGCCATTGCGCAAGCGCCTGAGTTTGACGGCACGCTGAACCTGATTTTTCAGCCCGCCGAAGAAGGCGGTGGCGGTGCGGTGCGCATGATGGACGATGGCTTGTTCGAGCATCACCCTTGCGACGCCGTGTTTGCCATGCACAACATGCCGGGCATGCCGGTGGGGCACTTGGTGTTCCGCGATGGCGCGGCCATGGCCTCGAGCGATTACGCCACCATCCGTATCCACGGCACCGGCGGCCACGGGGCCATGCCGCACCGCGCGGCCGACCCGCTGGTGGCGGCCTCGTCCATCGTCATGGCTTTGCAGACCATCGTTGCCCGCAATGTGGACCCGCTGCACACCGCCGTGGTCACGGTGGGCGCTTTGCACGCGGGGCAGGCCAACAACGTGATCCCGGCGCTGGCCACTTTGGAGCTGAGTGTGCGAGCGCTCGACCCGCAGGTGCGCCAGTTGCTGGAGCAACGCATCAAGGCGCTGGTGACGGCGCAGGCCGAGAGCTTTGGCGTGCGTGCCGAGGTGCAATGGCGGCAAGGCTATTGCGTGCTGGTCAACCACTCGGCGCAAACCGAATTTGCCCGCCAGGTGGCGCTTGACTTGGTGGGGCCTGAGCGCGTCACGCTGAACGGGCCGCAACTGACGGGCAGCGAAGACTTTGCCTTCATGCTGGAAAAAGTGCCGGGCAGCTATTTGCTGATCGGCAATGGCGTCGGCGATTCGGCCGGTGCGTGCATGGTGCACAACCCGGCGTATGACTTCAACGATGACAACATCGCTACGGGCGCTTCTTATTGGGTCGCGCTTGTTCAGGCCTACCTCGCCGTTTAAAATGAATTAAAACCATCGACCTTGTGTCGACATGTGATCGGGAGAGACTGCCACCGCGCCAGCGGCAGGCAGCGCCGAAGGAGCAACCGCCCCGGAAACTCTCAGGCCAAAGGACCGGTCACATGCCAATTCTCTGAAGAGCTGCTGGCGTCATCGTCCGCCAGTGCACCGAAGGAGCAAGCGATGCGCCCCCGTGCGCGCCGTGAATCTCTCAGGTCCTGATACAGAGGGGGCGCCATCGTCATGCGACTTGCATGCGGTGGCCCCATCCTTTGACGTCTTGAAAGCTCTATCCCCATGAAAACGATCGCAGTCATCGGCGGCGGTATCACCGGCGTCACCACCGCCTACGCCCTGGCCAAACGCGGCTTTGCCGTCACCTTGTTTGAGCGCCATCGCTACGCCGCGATGGAAACCTCTTTTGCCAACGGCGGTCAGCTGTCGGCCTCCAACGCCGAAGTCTGGACGCACTGGTCCACCATCCTCAAGGGCATCAAGTGGATGCTCAAAAGCGATGCGCCTTTGCTGGTCAACCCCGCACCCACATGGCACAAGCTGTCGTGGTTTGCCGAGTTCATCGCGGCCATGCCCCATTACGAGCGCAACACCATCGAGACCGCCCGCATGGCCGTGGCAGCACGCCAGCACCTGTTTGCCTGGGCGCAAGAAGAAGGCATCGACTTCGACTTGAAAAAAGAAGGCATCCTGCACATCTACCGCGACAAGAAGGGCTTTGACCACGCAGGGCGCGTCTCGGTGATGTTGGCCAAAGGCGGCTTGCCACGCCGCGCCGTGACGCCCGAAGAAATGAAAGCCATCGAACCCACCTTGGCGGGCAATTACTACGGTGGCTATTTCACCGAGAGCGATTCGACCGGTGACATCCACAAGTTCACCAACGGCCTGGCCGCAGCGGCCGAGCGCCTGGGCGTGAAGACCTTGTATGGTCAAGACGTCAAGTCGGTGCGCAGCGATGGCCAGCAAGCGGTGATCACGGTGGCTGGCGATGAAGGCAGCATCGTGCACACCTTCGACGGCATGGTGGTCTGCGCCGGTGTGGCCAGCCGCGACTTCGCTTCGCAGTTGGGTGACCGCGTCAACATCTACCCCGTCAAAGGCTATTCGATCACCGTCAACCTGAACGATGCGCAAAGCCAGGCTGGTGCCCCCAATGTGAGCTTGCTGGATGACGAAACCAAACTCGTCACCAGCCGCTTGGGTGTGGACCGTTTCCGCGTGGCGGGCACGGCCGAGTTCAATGGTGTGGACCGCGATATCCGCGCTGACCGCATCCGCCCCTTGATCGCTTGGGTGGAGCAGTGCTTCCCCAAGATCAACACCCGCTCGGTGGTGCCATGGGCCGGCCTGCGCCCCATGATGCCTAACATGATGCCCCGCGTGGGTCGTGGCAGCAAAGCCAATGTGTTCTACAACACCGGCCACGGCCACCTGGGCTGGACCTTGTCGGCCGTGACCGCCGACATGGTGGGCAATGTGGTGCAGCAAGCCAGCCGCTCAGGGCCAGTGGCCGGCGTGTTTCAACCCGCCTGACGCACCCGCCAGAACAGCCAGCTGGCGATGCTCAGGTTGAGCAGGTTCCACGCGATGCCATTCAAAAAGGCCGCGTGGTAACTGCCGGTCACATCGAACACCCAGCCGGACATCCAACCCCCCAAGGCCATGCCGAGCAGCGTGGCCATGATGACGGCGCCCACCCGGGCGCCGGCTTCTTTGGGGTCAAAGTGCTCGCGGATGATGATCGCGTACGCGGGCACGATGCCGCCTTGAAACAGGCCGAACATGGCCGACACGAGGTACAGCGGCACCAGGCCGTCAAAAGGCAAAAACATCAGCAGCGCCACGCCCTGCAGCATGGAGCCCAGCAGCAAGGTGCGGATGCCCCCAATGCGGTCGCTGATCACGCCAAACACCAGGCGGCTGACGATGCCACTGGCCAGCATGAGCGAGAGCATCTCGGCCCCGCGTGCCGCGCCAAACCCCAAGTCGGTGCAATAGGCCACGATGTGCACCTGCGGCATGGACATGGCCACACAACACGCCACACCCGCCACGCACAGCAAGCCTTGCGCGCGCGAAGGTTTCAGTCCAAATGGGCGACTGCGGTCCAGCACGGGCGCTGCGGCATTGGCCGGTGCCAGTGTCACCAGCGGCGGCCTCTGGCGCATGCGCAGGGCCAACAAGAACATGCCCACGCCGCAAAAAATGCCCAACATGATGTAGGTCTGACGCCAGCCCAAAGTCTCGATGCCACGCTGCACCAAGGGCGGCCAGATCGTGCCCGCGATGTAGTTGCCGCTGGCGCAAATGGCCACCGCAATGCCCCGGCGGCGGTTCCACCACAAAGCGGTATCGGCCATCAAAGGCGCAAAGGTCGATGAACTGCCGATGAAACCCATCAGCGCATGCGCCAGGCCAAAAGCCCAGATGCTGCCCGACAGGCCCGCCCAGACAAAGCCCCCGCACACCGCCAAAGCGCCCACCCACAGCACCGGCATCAGCCCATGCCGATCGGCCATGCGGCCCGTGAGCAGCCCGCCCAAGCCCAGGCTGATCATCATCAGCGTGTAGGGCAGCGAGGCATCGGCTCGGCCCACCCCAAACTCGGTTTGCACCACCGGCAGCACCACCGAGACGATGTACATGCTGCTGTTGCCCAGCACCACCAGCCCCAAGGTGACCAGCAAACGCCAGGCGGCTTGGCGGGAATCAATGAGGGAGGGGGCGGCAGGTCGGGTGTGCATCGGGGCAATTTAGCCGATGAGCTGGAGGGGGCTTGTCTTGTGGGTTACTGGCGAAAGCCCATGAAAAAGGGCCAGCAGCGCTGACCCTTTGATGCGATCGGCCGCCGATCAGCTCAGCAAGGCATTCACCCGCTTCACATAAGCCGCAGGGTCAGCTGGCAAGCCGCCTTCGGCCAGCAGGGCCTGGTCAAACAGGATGTGGGCCAGGTCATGGAAGTGGACCGAGCCGTCGAGCTTTTTGACCAGCGCGTGTTCGGGGTTGACTTCCAGCACGGGCTTGACCTCGGGGGCGCTTTGCCCTGCTTGCTTGAGCATGCGGGCCAGTTGCATGCTCATGCCGTCGTCGGTCACCACCAGGCAGGCGGGGCTGTCGACCAGGCGGCTGGTCACGCGCACGTCTTCGGCTTTGTCTTTGAGCGCTTCTTTGAGCTTGGCCAGCACGGGCTTGAAGGTTTCGGCGGCGTCTTCGGCGGCTTTCTTTTCTTCTTCATCTTGCAGCTTGCCCAGGTCAAACGCACCTTTGGCCACGCTTTGCAGTGGGGTGCCGTCAAACTCGTGCACAAAGTTCAGCGCCCACTCGTCCACACGGTCGGTCATGAGCAGCACTTCGATGCCTTTTTTCTTGAAGACTTCGAGCTGCGGGCTGTTCTTGGCTGCCGCCAGGGTGTCGGCGGTGATGTAGTAGATGGCGTCCTGGCCTTCTTTCATGCGGGCTTTGTAGTCCGCAAAGCTCACGCTCACGGTGTCGCTGGTGGTGGACGCAAAACGCAGCAGCTTGGACAGGCGGTCTTTGTTGGCAAAGTCTTCGCCCAAGCCTTCTTTCAGCACCGCGCCGAACTCGGCGTAGAACTTGGAGTACTGACCGAGCTTGGCTTTGTCTTCGTCACTCAAAACATCTGTGACATCAGCGGAAGCTTCCGGTGCTTTGTCGTGTTTCGCCAAGTCCTCCAGCATCGACAACACACGCTTGGTGCAGCCTTCGCGGATGGCTTTGACGTCTCGGCTTTCTTGCAGCAACTCGCGGCTCACGTTCAGGGGCAGGTCGGCGGAGTCCACCACGCCCTTCACGAAGCGCAGGTAGCTGGGCATCAGCGCTTCGGCTTCGTCCATGATGAACACGCGCTTGACGTAGAGCTTGATGCCCGCCTTCTTGTCGCGGTTCCACAGGTCTTGCGGGGCTTTGCTCGGGATGTAGAGCAGCTGGGTGTATTCGGTGCTGCCTTCTACACGGTTGTGCGTCCAGGTCAGCGGGGCTTCAAAGTCGCGGCTGATTTGTTTGTAGAAGTCGGCGTACTGCTCGTCCGTGATGTCTTTCTTGGGGCGGGTCCACAAAGCGCTGGCTTTGTTGATGGTTTCCCACTCGCCGGTTTTGACCATGCCGCCAGGTTTGCGGCCTGCTTCTTCGTTGTTCGGGTCGATCAGCTCGCCGTCTTTCCACTCTTCCTTTTCCATCAAGATGGGCAGGCTGATGTGGTCAGAGTATTTGCCGACGATTTCTTTGAGCTTCCAGGTGTTGGCGTACTCCAGCGCTTCGTCGCGCAGGTGCAAGATCACGCTGGTGCCGCGTTCGGCGCGGTTGATGGTCTCGACCTCAAAGTCGCCTGTGCCGCCGCTGATCCAGCGCACGCCATCGGCTGCGGCAGCGCCTGCACGGCGGGTTTCGACGGTGATCTTCTCGGCCACGATGAAGCCCGAGTAAAAGCCCACACCGAATTGGCCGATCAGCTGCGCGTCCGACTTTTGGTCGCCGCTCAACTTGCTCATGAAGTCCTTGGTGCCGCTCTTGGCGATCGTGCCCAGGTGATCGATGGCCTCTTGCGCCGTCATGCCGATGCCGTTGTCGGTGATGGTCAGCGTTTTGGCGGCTTTGTCGAAAGACAGGCGCACTTGCAATTCAGGCGCGTCTTCGTACAAAGCGGTGTTGTTCAGCGCTTCAAAGCGAAGCTTGTCGCAGGCGTCAGACGCGTTGGAGATCAGCTCGCGCAAAAAGATCTCTTGGTTGGAGTACAGCGAGTGGGTGACCAGGTGCAGCAGTTGTGCGACTTCGGCCTGAAAGGCATGGGTTTGTTTGCTCATATCAAATCAACAGGTAAAAAAACAAAAGATCAAAAAACCAAAACGCCCCGCAGTTGGGGGCGTCTGGTAGGGTTTCAAGAGGGCTTATTTCGGCAGAGAGCCCACTTCCTTGTTCCAGCGTTCCAGCAGGCGGCGGCGCTCGGCGGACTTGCCGTATTTTTCAAAGTCGTATTTGATCAGGCGCACGCTGTCCATGGACGGGATGCGGGGATCGGGCTTGAAGGTTTTGTTGGCGGGGCTTTGCAGGCTGTCGGCTTTGCCGCCGATGCTTTGGCCGGCCGGGCTCATGAGCCAGTCGTAATAGCGCTTGGCGTTGGCCGCGTTGCGTGCGCCTTTGACCAAGGCGATGCCGCCGATTTCGTAGCTGGTGCCTTCACAGGGCGCGGTGGTGGCGACGGGGTATTTGTTGAAGCGCCAGCCGTCAAAACCAAAGATGAAACTGATGCCCACAGCCACTTCGCCTTTGGCCACGCTGGGCGCTTGGGCGGTGCCGCTGCGGGTGTACTGCGTCACGTTTTTGTGCAGGGCCTTCATGTACTCAAAGGCGGCGTCTTCACCCATCAACTGCACCAGGCCCGCCAGGATGGTGTAGGCCGTGCCGCTCGATGCGGGGTGCGAGATTTCCACCTCGCCTTTGTAGATCGGCTTGATCACATCGGACCAGCACTTGGGCTCGGGCAATTTCTTTTTCTTGAGCAGCTCGGTGTTCCAGCCAAAGCCAATCGCGCTGGTGTAGAAGCCGCCCACCATGTTTTGCGTCATGGCGTATTGGCGCACGCTCCAGCCGTGCAGGTCGTTCAGGTAGTCCGGACGGTAGGGGGCCAGCAAGCCGATTTCGGCCGCTTGCAAAAACGGGTCGCCGGTGCCGCCCCACCAGATGTCGGTCTTGGGGTTGGCTGCTTCGGCACGCAACTGCGCCAGGGCTTCACCCGTGGCTTTGCGGGTCTGGTTGACGGTGATGCCGGTGGCCTTGGTGAAATCCTTGGCGGCCATTTCGCACCAGGTCTGGTCGGTGCTGCAAATGGCGTTGAGACTGCCGGTTTGGGCGGAGGCGGCGCTGACCGCCAAAGTGGCGGCGATGAAAAAGGCTGCTGTGAGTTTCAGGGTCATAGGGCGTCTCCAAAGGCTGTGGGTGAGCTTGTCGGGGCTAAAGCCGCCGACCTACGGGGTATTTGGTAGGTCGGCGGCTTTAGCCCCGACAGCAACCTTAAAACGATTCGTTCGGGCCTAAATAACGCCACGTGCCAGCAGGCATTTGGCCCAGTTGCACATTGCCCATGCGAATGCGTTTGAGGCCCACGACTTTCAGGCCCACTTGTTCGCACATGCGGCGGATCTGGCGTTTTTTGCCTTCGGTCAGCACAAAGCGCAACTGCTCGGGGTTTTGCCATTCCACCTTGGCGGGCTTGAGTGGTTTGCCGTCCAGGCTCAGGCCGTGGCGCAGGCGCTCCAGTTGGGCTTTGGGAAAGACTGCTTGCACATTGCTGGTCACGCGGTCGTTTTCGTCGATGCTGCTCAGTTGCGTGGCCTTGCCGCCATAAGTGGCCGATGCAGCCGATGCGGCAGCGGTGTTCTCGTGGCCGGTGTAGGCCACGCGCACCAAATACTCTTTCTCCATCTCGGAGTCTTCGCCGATCAGCTGACGGGCCACGCGGCCGTCTTGTGTCAGCACCAGCAGGCCGGTGGAGTCGATGTCCAGTCGCCCGGCAGGTGCCAGGTTGCGCAGGTGGGGCGGGGTGAAGCGCAGCTTGGACGGGTCGCCCATCCAGTGGCTGCGCGGGTTGATCAGGGTGATGGCGGGCTGGTGTCCGTCTTCGGCCTGGCCGCTCACATAGCCCATGGGCTTGTGCAGCAAGATGGTCACTTGGCGCTCTTGTTGCAGCTCGGCCGCTTTGTCCACCGTGATGCGGTCCGACAGCGTGACTT
The DNA here is from genome assembly GCA_041169105.1 of Pseudomonadota bacterium. Lineage (GTDB taxonomy): Bacteria > Pseudomonadota > Gammaproteobacteria > Burkholderiales > Burkholderiaceae_C > Limnohabitans_A. The sequence goes on from JBEEJQ010000007.1 coordinate 16,693, forward strand.
GCTGGCCCATGCTGGCGACTTGGCCGTTGACCTTGACCCAGCCTTGTTCGATCCAGGCGTCCGCTTCGCGGCGCGAGCACATGCGCAGCTCGGCCATGCGTTTGTTCAGGCGCGAGGTACCGCTGGGCGCGGCCGCTTCGCCTTTGCCTGCAGGGCGGGGGGCGCGTTTGAAAACCGGGGGCTGGGTCATGTCTTGGGAGGAGAAAAAGAAGTTGATCGATTGTCCGTTGTTTTTGGCGGCTTGATTTATAGGTCGGTGGCTTGAGGCCTGACTTGGTTGCATGGGCCGCATGCATTTGTCGGAGCTGAAGCTGCCGACCTACAAGAACTGGGCCGTGCGCAGGCCTTGCAAATCCAAAATCCGCAGTCCGCCGTATTCCACGCGGATCAGTTGCCGCTCCTCTAGCACTTTGAGGGCCTCGTTGACCCGCTGGCGTGACAGACCGACCAGATAGGCCAGCTCTTGCTGGGTGATGCGCAGCACCTCGCCCACGCCTGAAAACAGCACCGGGTTGAACAGCGTGGCCAGATTGCGGGCGAGGCGCAGTTCCGGGTTGTTGATTCGGTCCAACTCCCGAGCAGCAATAAATTGGCCCAGGCGCTCGTTGAGCTGGTTCATGATGAAACGGTTGAAGCCCAGCGAGTGGTCGATTAGCCAGTGAAAGGTGTCCACCGGCAAGCCCGCCACCACGCTGGCGCGCAGGGGCTGGATGTTGTAGCGGTAGATCTCGCGCTTGAGGGCGGTGCCTTCGCCAAACCAGCCGCCGGGCGGCACACCGGTGAAAGTCATGGTTTGGCCGCTTTCGTTGTCGCTGCTCATTTTGAGCAGGCCCGAGATCACACCAAACCAATAGGTGGCGGGCCGCCCCACGCGGCAGACATAGTCGCCCGGTTGCGGGTCGCTGACCACCAGTTCGGATTCGATCTGCTGTCGCTCGCTGGGGGTGAGCAATGCCAGCCAGGGAATGCTGGCCAGCTCGTCAGAGGTGGGGGCTCGGCGGCGTTGGTGAACGGTGGGGGTGGCGGGCATGTCGGGTGTCAGACTCGGGTCAGTTGTGATAGGGGTCTTCCCTGAATTGTCGTCGAAACGACAACTTGGCGTCAAATGCCGTCCTACTATCCGGGCCAGTTCAGCTGCTGCCACCTTGGCTGCAGTGCTTTTGGAGACAGGCTACGTGATGCAAACAACGTTTCCCCGATTGATGCTCAAGCATGCTGCCGAGCGCCCCAGTGCGCCGGCTTTGCGTGAAAAAGAATATGGCATTTGGCAGACCACCCCATGGGCGGATTTGGCCAAAATGGTCGAGGCCATCGCCTGCGGCTTGCACCAGGCTGGCTTGCAGCGTGGCGAGCACATGGTCATCGTGGGCTCCAACCGCCCCCGCTTGTCCGCCACCATGCTGGCGGCGCAGTCGCTCGGTGCGATCCCCGTCAACCTCTACCAGGATGCGGCAGCCCCTGAGTGCGTGTTCCCCATCAACAACGCCGAAGTGCGTTTTTGCGTGGTGGAAGACCAGGAACAAGTCGACAAGATGCTGGAAGTGCGCGAGCAGTGCCCGCAGCTGAGCCACATCTTCTATGACGATCCACGCGGTCTGCGCAACTACGTGGAAGACGGTTTGGGCTCGGTGGACGAATTGATGGCTGCCGGTCAAGTGTTCATGGCTCAGCATCCGCAGTTCTTCCACCTCGAAGTGGAAAAGGGCACCAGCGCCGATGTGGCCGCGATGTTCTTCACCTCGGGCACCACGGGCAACCCCAAGGGTGTGGTGCACACCCACAGCACACTGATCGACCGCGCCCAAGCGGGTGCCGAGTTCGACAAGCTGACCAGCGCCGAAGACGTGTTGGCCTACATGCCTCCAGCCTGGATTGGTCAAAACATTTTCAGCTACGCACAGTGGTTGGTGTGTGGCTATGTGGTCAACTGCCCCGAGTCGAGCGCGACGGTGACCATCGACCTGAAAGAAATTGGCCCCACCTATTACTTCGCGCCACCTCGTGTGTTTGAAGGCATGCTGACCAGCGTGATGATCCGCATGGAAGATGCGGGCAACCTCAAACGCAAGATGTTCCACACTTTCATGGACGTGGCCAAGAAAGTCGGCCCTGCGCTGATGGATGGCCAATCGGTGGGCTTGATCGACCGCCTCAAATACGCGCTGGGCAACCTGATGGTTTATGGCCCGCTGCGCAACAACCTGGGGTTCAGCCGCGTGCGCGTGGCCTACACCGCCGGTGAAGCCATCGGTCCAGACCTGTTCACCTTCTACCGTTCGATCGGCGTGAACATCAAGCAGCTGTACGGTTCGACCGAGACCGCTGTGTTCGTGTGCCTGCAGCCCGACAACGAAGCCCGTGCCGACACCGTGGGCGTGCCTTGCAAAGGCGTGGAAATCAAGGTCGCCGACAACGGCGAAATCTTGGTCAAGTCGCCTGGCTTGCTCAAAGGCTATTACAAGAACCCTGAAGCCACGGCCGAAGTGCTGACCGCTGATGGTTGGTACCACACCAGCGATGCCGGCTTCATCGACAGCCATGGTCACTTGAAGATCATCGACCGCGTCAAGGATGTCGGCCGCATCAAAGGCGGCGCCAACGACGGCGCCATGTTTGCACCCAAGTATGTGGAGAACAAACTCAAGTTCTTCCCCTTCATCAAGGAAGTGGTGGCTTATGGCGATCAGCGCGAGAAAGCTTGCGTGATGGTCAACATCGACTTCGATGCTGTGGGCAACTGGGCCGAGCGCCGCAACCTGCCTTATGCCGGCTACACCGATCTGGCCCAAAAGCCCGAGGTGTACGAGCTGATCAAGGATTGCGTCGAGAAGGTCAATGCCGACTTGTCCGAAGACGCGCTGCTGGCCGGAAGCCAGGTCAGCCGCTTTTTGGTCTTGCACAAAGAGCTCGATGCAGACGATGGCGAATTGACCCGCACCAACAAGGTCCGTCGCGGATTCATCGCCGACAAATACAAACCGCTGGTCGATGGCTTGTACGAAGGCAAGACCGAGCAGTTCATTGAAACCGTCGTCAAGTTTGAAGACGGTCGCACCGGCAGCGTGAGCGCCACGCTCAAGATCTCCGATGCGAAGACATTCACCCCTGTGAAGGCAGCAGCATGAGCAAGGTCATTGGTGACGTCATCCTCGACGTCCAGAACATCAGCCTGAGATTCGGAGGCGTCAAAGCGCTGACCGACATTTCTTTCAACGTCAAAGAGCACGAGATCCGCTCGATCATTGGCCCCAACGGTGCTGGCAAGAGCTCGATGCTCAACTGCATCAACGGTGTGTACACGCCGCAAGAAGGCTCGATCACTTTCCGGGGGCAGAAGTTTGACCACATGAACAGCCGCCAAGTGGCCGAGATGGGCATCGCCCGGACCTTCCAGAACCTGGCTTTGTTCAAAGGCATGAGCGTGATCGACAACATCATGACCGGCCGGAATCTGCAGATCAAAAGCAACCTGCTGATGCAAGCCTTGCGCGTGGGCCCGGCCCAGCGCGAAGAAGAGGCGCACCGCGAAAAGGTCGAACACATCATCGACTTTCTGGAAATCCAGGCCTTTCGCAAAACTCCTGTGGGCCAACTGCCCTATGGTTTGCAAAAGCGTGTGGACTTGGGCCGTGCGTTGGCCATGGAGCCGCAAGTCTTGCTGCTTGACGAGCCGATGGCCGGTATGAACCTGGAAGAAAAACAGGACATGTGCCGCTTCATCCTCGACGTGAATGACGAGTTCGGCACCACGATTGTGTTGATCGAGCACGACATGGGTGTGGTGATGGACATTTCGGACCGTGTGGTCGTGCTCGACTACGGCAAAAAAATCGGCGATGGCGAACCCGAAGAAGTGCGCAACAACGAAGACGTGATCCGTGCCTATCTCGGCACGAGCCACTGAGGAGACAAGAACATGGCATTTTTTCTGGAAGCTCTTTTAGGCGGCCTCATGGCGGGCATGCTGTACGCCCTGGTGGCCCTTGGTTTCGTCTTGATTTTCAAGGCCTCGGGTGTTTTCAACTTTGCGCAAGGCGCCATGGTGCTGTTTGCTGCTTTGGCGATGGCCCGTTTCTCCGAGTGGATTCCCGCTTGGTTGGGCCTGGACAATAAATTCCTGGGCAACTTCCTGGCGTTCATCTGTGCGGCCGCACTGATGTTTGTGCTGGCCTCATTGATTGAAAAATTGGTCTTGCGCCATTTGGTCAACCAAGAAGGCGTGACTTTGTTGATGGCCACTTTGGGCATCACCTACTTCCTCGATGGTTTGGGCCAGACGATCTTTGGCAGCGACATCTACAAAATCGATGTGGGCATGCCCAAGGATCCGATCTTCTTGTTGGATTCGATGTTCGAAGGCGGTGTCCTGGTCAATCTGGAAGACGTTTACGCAGCCTGCATCGCCGCATTGCTGGTGGTGGTTCTGTCGCTCTTCTTCCAAAAGACCAGCACGGGTCGCGCATTGCGGGCTGTGGCGGATGACCACCAAGCCGCGCAGTCGATCGGCATTCCACTCAACCGCATCTGGGTCATCGTCTGGTTTGTGGCGGGTATCACGGCGCTGGTGGCCGGCATCATCTGGGGCTCCAAGATGGGCGTTCAGTTCTCGCTGACCACTGTGGCTTTGCGTGCCTTGCCGGTGATCATCTTGGGCGGCTTGACTTCGGTGCCTGGTGCCATCATCGGTGGTCTGATCATCGGTGTGGGCGAGAAGCTCTCCGAGGTTTACATCGGCCCCATGGTCGGTGGCGGTATCGAAATCTGGTTCGCTTATGTGCTGGCGCTGGTGTTCTTGCTGTTCCGTCCGCAAGGCCTGTTTGGCGAAAAAATCATTGACCGCGTGTAAGGAGATCCATCATGTTTTACAGAGAAAACGGTCAATTCAAAACCACTTACCGCAAAGATCAGCAGATCTTTGCCATCGCCCAAGACCGCTGGGCCATCCTGGCACTGGTCGCGTTTGCTTTCATCGGTGTGCCGATGCTGGTGGACGAGTACATGTTCCGCGCCATTTTGATTCCCTTTCTGATCTTGTCTTTGGCGGCTCTGGGTGTGAACATCCTGGTCGGTTATTGCGGTCAGATTTCGCTGGGCTCTGGCGCTTTCATGGCGGTGGGGGCCTACATGGCCTACAACACCTACATCCGTATTGATGGCATGCCTTTGATCTTGGCGCTGTTGGCCGGCGGCTTTTTTGCAACGCTGGTGGGCATCTTCTTTGGTGTGCCCAGCTTGCGCGTCAAAGGGCTGTATTTGGCTGTGGCGACCCTGGCTGCGCAATTCTTTTGTGATTGGGCATTCTTGCGTGTGGGTTGGTTCACCAACAACAACGCCTCCGGCTCGGTCTCGGTTTCCAACTTGAATGTCCTGGGTGTGGGCATCGACACCCCTCTGGAGAAGTACTTGTTCTGCTTGAGCTTCCTGGTGGTGTTCGGCTTGCTTGCCAAAAACTTGGTGCGTTCAGCCATTGGTCGTGAGTGGATGGCCATCCGTGACATGGACGTGGCCGCAGCCGTGATCGGCATCCGTCCGGTTTACGCCAAGCTCAGTGCTTTTGCTGTCAGCTCATTCATCGTGGGCGTGGCGGGTGGCCTGTGGGGCTTTGTGCACCTGGGTTCATGGGAGCCTGCTGCGTTTTCCATCGACCGCTCGTTCCAGCTGCTCTTCATGGTCATCATTGGCGGCATGGGCTCCATCATGGGCAGCTTCTTCGGTGCTGCGTTCATCGTGATTTTGCCCATCTTCTTGAACCAGTTCCTGCCTGCATTGGGCGCTGTTTTTGGTGTCGAAATTTCGACCGCTACCGTGTCCCATGCCGAGTACATGATTTTTGGTGCCTTGATTGTCTGGTTCCTGATCGTTGAGCCGCACGGCTTGGCCAAGCTGTGGTCTGTGGCCAAACAAAAATTGCGCCTGTGGCCCTTCCCTCATTGATTCCAAGTGTTTTTCCCAAGTGCTTCCACCTATTTTTAACAGGAGACAAACCATGAAGCTTCGTCAACTCGCCCTCGCCACCACGGTGGCTGCTGCAGGCCTTGCCAGTGCGCTGGTCAGCACTGTGGCAACCGCTCAAACCAAAGAGCAGTTTTTCCCCGTGCTGGTGTACCGCACTGGTGCTTACGCCCCCAACGGCGTGCCGTTTGCCAACGGCTACGTCGATTACCTCAAGCTGGTCAATGCGCGCGGTGGCATCAACGGCGTCAAGGTGTCGTACGAAGAGTGCGAAACCGGCTATGCCACTGACCGTGGTGTGGAGTGTTATGAGCGTCTGAAAGGCAAGAATGGCGGCGCGACCGTGTTCCAACCTTTGTCGACCGGCATCACTTTCGCGCTGACCGAAAAAGCCCCCAACGACAAGATCCCATTGATCACCGCTGGCTACGGCCGCAGCGAATCGGCTGACGGTGGCGTGTTCAAGTGGAACTTCCCCTTGGCCGGTACCTATTGGGTGGCTGGCGACGTGATCATGCAAGACATCGCCAAGAAACTCGGCGGTGCTGACAAGCTCAAGGGCAAGCACATCGCACTGGTGTACCACGACAGCCCATTTGGCAAAGAAGCCATCCCAATCTTGCAAGAGCACGCTGCCATGAGCGGCTTCAAGCTGAGCTTGCTGCCCGTGACACACCCCGGCGTGGAACAAAAATCCACCTGGTTGCAAATCCGTCAAAGCCGTCCTGACTATGTCGTCAACTGGGGCTGGGGTGTGATGAACTCCACCTTGCTCAAGGAAGCGCAAGCCACCGGCTACCCCCGCGAGAAAATCTATGGCGTCTGGTGGGCTGGTGCCGAGCCTGATGTCAAAGACGTCGGTATGGGTGCCAAGGGCTACAACGCCATCACCATGCAGCACGGCGTGGAAAAAGGTTCTGCTGTGGTCAAGGAAGTGCTCGACAAGTTGCACGCCAAAGGCCAGGGCACAGGCCCCAAGGATGAAGTGGGCGAAGTGCTCTACATGCGCGGTTTGTTCAGCGCCATGTTCGCTGTCGAAGGTGTTCGCCAAGCCCAGGAAAAATATGGCAAAGGCAAAGTGGTCACGGGCGAGCAGGCTCGCTGGGGCTATGAAAACCTGAACCTGACCCAGCCCAAGCTGGATGCTTTGGGCTTCAAGGGCGTGCTGCGTCCGGTCTCGACATCGTGCGCTGACCACATGGGCGCCAACTGGGCCCGTATCCACACATGGAACGGCAGCAAGTGGGAATTCTCCAGCGACTGGTACCAGGCGGATGAGCAGATCATCAAGCCGATGGTCAAGGCTGCTGCAGACAAATACGCTGCTGAAAAGAAAATCACACGTCGCACTCCTGCTGACTGCCAGTCTTGATGGCACAAACCCCACTGCGCAAGCAGTGGGGCGGTGGCTGCAGCTTGCAGCCACCAAATGAAAGCCTCGAAAGAGATTCGATCGGCGCTTTCATTTGGGCAAACCCTGGAAAGTTGAATAGGCAAAGACCATGAGCGAAAAAAACATTGTTCTGAACGTCAACGGCATTGAAGTCATCTACAACCACGTCATCTTGGTGCTCAAGGGCGTGTCCTTGCAGGTGCCCGAGCAAGGCATCGTGGCCTTGCTGGGGGGCAACGGCGCGGGCAAGACGACCACGCTGCGAGCGATCTCCAACTTGCTCAAGGGCGAGCGCGGTGAGGTGACCAAGGGCTCCATCGAGTTGCGCGGTGAGCGCATCGAGAACCTGTCGCCCGCCGACCTGGTCAACCGCGGCGTGGTGCAGGTCATGGAAGGCCGTCACTGCTTTGCTCACCTGAGCATCGAAGAAAACCTGATGACCGGCAGCTACACCCGCACCGACAAGGGCGAGATTGCGGCCAACCTCGAAAAGGTCTACAACTACTTCCCCCGCCTGAAAACACGCCGCACCTCGCAGGCGGCCTACACCTCGGGCGGTGAGCAGCAGATGTGCGCCATCGGTCGGGCCCTGATGTCCAACCCCAACATGGTGCTGCTCGACGAGCCCTCGATGGGCTTGGCCCCGCAGATCGTGGAAGAGGTGTTCAACATTGTTAAAGATCTGAACGAGAAGGAAAAAGTCACTTTCCTGATCGCCGAGCAGAACACCAACATGGCGCTCAAGTACGCCGACTACGGCTACATCATGGAGTCGGGCCGCGTGGTGATGGACGGTGCCGCCGAATACCTGCGCACCAACGAAGACGTCAAGGAGTTCTACCTGGGCGTGGGCGGCGGTGAGCGCAAGAGCTTCAAAGACGTCAAGAGCTACAAGCGCCGCAAGCGCTGGTTGGCTTGATGCGTTGAGCTTGCCCTTTTCCTTTCTCACAGCAGTACCCCAGAAAGCCACACATGTCCCAGCACTTCGATGCCTTGGAAACGCGCGCCCCTGAAGTCCGCGAAGCCGCCTTGATGGCCGCTTTGCCCGCGCAGGTTGCGCACGCCAAAGCCCACGCCCCCGCTTTTGCCGAGTTGCTCAAGGATGTGGATGCGGCGCAAGTCAACAACCGCGCTGCACTGGCGAAGTTGCCTGTGATCCGCAAATACGAATTGCTGGAACGACAAAAGGCTGCGCGTGCAGCCGGTGGCAGCGTGTTTGGCGGCTTCAGCGCGCTGGGCTTTGGCAAGGGCATGACCCGCGTGTTTGCCAGCCCCGGCACGATCTATGAACCCGAAGGCACCCGGGCCGACTACTGGCGCATGGCGCGTGCCATGTACGCGGCAGGCTTTCGCCCCGGCGAGCTGATTCACAACAGCTTCAGCTACCACTTCACGCCTGCGGGCTCGATGATGGAAACCGGTGCACATGCCTTGGGTTGCACCGTGTTCCCGGGTGGCACGGGCCAGACCGAGCAGCAAGTGGGTGCCATGGCCGAGTTGCAGCCTGCGGGCTACATCGGCACACCCAGTTTCCTGAAAATCATCATCGAAAAAGCCGCCGAACAAGGCGTGGCCTTGCCCAGCGTGACCAAGGCACTGGTGTCTGGCGAGGCCTTCCCGCCCAGCCTGCGCGACTGGATGGCCGAGCGCGGTGTGGCCGGTTACCAGTGCTATGCCACCGCAGATCTGGGCTTGATCGCTTATGAAACTTCGGCCCGCGAAGGCTTGGTGCTGGACGAAGGCGTGATCGTTGAGATCGTGCGCCCCGGCACCGGCGACCCGGTGCCCGAAGGCGAAGTCGGCGAGTTGGTCGTGACCAGTCTGAACCCCGATTACCCCTTGATCCGTTTTGGCACGGGTGATTTGTCGGCCATCTTGCCTGGCACCTGCCCTACGGGCCGCACCAACCAGCGCATCAAAGGCTGGATGGGCCGGGCCGACCAAACCACCAAGGTGCGTGGCATGTTCGTGCACCCCGGTCAGGTGGCCGAGATCGTCAAACGTTTCCCTGAAGCCAGTAAAGCCCGCTTGGTGGTGACCGGTGAGATGGCCAACGACCAGATGGCTTTGCGTGTGGAGACCACCGACACGAGCGATGAAGGCCTCAAGGCCCGCATGGCCGACGCCGTGCGTGACGTGACCAAGTTGCGCGGTGATGTGCAACTGGTGGCCGTGGGCAGCTTGCCCAACGACGGCAAAGTCATCGAAGACGCCCGCAGCTACCAGTAAGCCCCGAATGCCCTGCGCAAAACAGGGCCATCCGTCTGGCGCACTAGGGCAAACCGCTAAGTAATTCCCGCGATGTACATGGCCCATTTGGGGTCTTACACTGGGGAGTACTTATGAGGAGCTTTTCCATGAAAAAACTGTTCGCATTGGCCGCTCTGGCGGTTGCTGCTGTGGGCGCACAGGCTCAAGCCTATCCCGGCACCAAGCCCATCACCATCATCGTGCCCTTTGTGGCCGGTGGTCCTACCGACCGCGTGGCGCGTGACCTGGCTGAAGCCTTGCGCAAGCCTTTGGGCGGCGCTGTGATTTTGGTGGATAACGCAGCCGGTGCGGGTGGCTCGATTGGTGCCAGCAAGGTCGCCAAGGCCGCTCCCGATGGCCACACACTGCTCTTGCACCACATCGCCATGGCCACCATGCCGACGTTGGTGCGCAACATTCCTTTCAAAGTTGAATCCGACTTCGAATACCTGGGCATGATCAACGACGTGCCCATGACCGTGATCGGCAAGCCTGCTTTGGCCGCCAACAACTACAAGGAGCTGGCGGGCTGGATCAATGCCAACAAGGGCAACATCAACCTGGGCAATGCCGGTGTGGGTTCTGCATCGCACCTGTGTGGTTTGCTGTTCCAAAACGCTTTGCAAGTGGACATGACCACCGTGCCCTACAAAGGCACGGCACCGGCCATCACCGACTTGATCGGCGGCCAGATCGACTTGATGTGCGATCAAACCACCAACACCACCAGCCAGATCGAAGGCAAGAAGGTCAAGGCTTTTGCCGTGACCACACCCAAGCGCCTGACGACAGCAGCGCTCAAAGACCTGCCCACTTTGCAAGAGTCGGGCTTGAAAGGCTTTGAAGTCACCATCTGGCACGGCCTGTATGCCCCCAAAGGCACGCCTGCTGATGTCCAGGCCAAGATCAATGCTGCTTTGAAAGCCGCCCTGAAGGACCCTGAGTTCATCAAGAAGCAAGAAGGCCTGGGCGCTGTGGTCGTGACCGACAAGCGCATGGAACCTGCCGAGCACAAAAAGTTCGTGGCTGCCGAAATCGCCAAGTGGAGCCCCGTCATCAAGGCTGCTGGCGTTTACGCCGACTGAGCCCTTTCAGCGCCCCATGCAAAAAGCCGCTCTTGTGAGCGGCTTTTTCTTTGCTTGGTGGCGGCTGAACTCAGTTCACAAACTGCTCTGAGCCCACGATCCCCAGTTTGGTCAGGCCAATGCGCTGCGCACTGGCCATCACGGCCGCAGCCGCTTCGTATTTCGCCTTCGCGTGCGAGCGGATGTGCAGCTCCGGCTGCGGCTGCTGCGCCGATGCCTCCGTCAGCTTGGCCTCCAGCTCCGCACGGGTAACCGCCTTGCCGTTCCAGTTGATCACACTGTTGGCATCCACATCGATCTTCACCACCACCGGATCGACCTTCTTGGCCGCGTTGGTGGGCAGTGGCATGTCCAGGTTCACCGCATGCAGCTGCGCCGGGATCGTGATGATCAGCATGATCAAAAGCACCAGCATCACGTCAATCAGCGGCGTGGTGTTCATGTCGATCATGACTTCCGGCTCGTCACTCGAACTCGTTCCTACGTTCATTCCCATGCTCTGCTCCTTCAGTTGCTCGGCTCGGTGATGAAGCCGACCTTGGTGATGCCTGCGCGTTGCACCGCGTACATCACGCGGCCCACCGACTCGAAATCACTCTTGCCGTC
>JBEEJQ010000008.1:0-27785 GCA_041169105.1 Pseudomonadota bacterium
CGATACCGATGTGGCCATGGTGATCGGTGCGAACGACATCGTGAACCCTGCTGCGCAGGACGATCCGACCAGTCCGATCGCCGGCATGCCGGTGCTCGAAGTCTGGAAGGCGCGCACCAGCATCGTCATGAAGCGCTCCATGGCAAGTGGCTACGCGGGCGTGGACAACCCACTGTTCTACAAAGAGAACAACCGCATGCTCTTTGGCGACGCCAAGAAAATGCTGGACGAAGTGTTGGTGTCCTTGAAGGGCTGACACGCGCGATCAGAAGGGGCCTTGTGCACACATTGGGCCCCTTCACCTCGGGAAATCCAGTACCTTTGAGAGTCAGTTTCCTGTCAGTTGTGCTGTAGACTGGTCTGCATGGAAAACCATGCAATGACACTCGACCGCGTTTGGCTCAGCAGTTACCCCGAAGGCGTTCCCTCTGACATTGAACCCGGCCAGTACAGCTCGCTGGTGGGCTTGATGGAAGAGAGTTTTGCCCGTTACGCCGAGCGCACGGCCTACAGTTTCATGGGCAAGAGCATCAGCTACGCCCAGACCGATACCGAAAGCCAGGCGCTGGCCGCTTACCTCCAATCGTTGGGGCTGGCCAAAGGTGACCGTGTCGCCATCATGATGCCCAACGTGCCGCAATACCCGGTGGCGGTGGCGGCCATCTTGCGTGCCGGTTATGTGGTGGTGAACGTCAACCCCCTGTACACCGCACGCGAGCTGGAGCACCAGCTCAAGGATTCCGGCGCACGCGCGATCGTGATCATTGAGAATTTCGCGTCCACCCTCGAAAAGTGCATCGCACAAACGCCGGTGCAGCATGTGGTGCTCGCCGCCATGGGCGACCGTTTGGGTTTGCTCAAAGGGGCCATCGTCAACCACGTGGTGCGCAAGGTCAAAAAACTGGTGCCCGATTTCCAGTTGCCGCAAGCGGTGCGGTTCAACCTGGCTTTGTCTGAAGGTCGCAAATTGCCTTGGCGTAAACCTGAAATGGGGCCAGAAGACATTGCGGTGTTGCAGTACACCGGCGGCACCACGGGCGTGTCCAAAGGCGCGGTGCTCTTGCACCGCAATGTGATCGCCAACGTTTTGCAGTCCGAGGCCTGGAACGATCCGGTCATGAAGCGCGTGCCCGCTCACGAACAACCCACCTCGGTGTGCGCCTTGCCGCTGTACCACATCTTCGCTTTCACGGTGAACATGATGCTGTCCATGCGCACGGGTGGCAAAACCATCCTGATCCCCAATCCGCGTGATTTGCCTGCGGTGCTCAAAGAGCTCTCCAAGCACACCTTCCACAGCTTCCCGGCCGTGAACACCTTGTTCAACGGCTTGGCCAACCACCCGGATTTCAACACCGTCAATTGGTCCAACCTCAAGGTGTCGGTCGGCGGCGGCATGGCCGTGACCCCGACCGTGGCCAAGCTCTGGCTGGAGAAAACCGGTTGCCCCATTTGTGAAGGCTATGGCCTGTCCGAGACCAGTCCTTCGGCCAGCTGCAACCCCACCACCAGCCCCGAATACACGGGCACCATCGGCGTGCCGATTCCCGGCACCTGGATGAAGCTGATCGACGACGAGGGTCAGGATGTGATCGAACCCGGCAAGCCTGGTGAGATCGCCATCAAAGGCCCGCAAGTCATGGCCGGCTATTGGCAGCGCCCCGATGAAACCGCCAAGGTCATGACGGCCGATGGCTACTTCAAATCGGGCGACATCGGCACCATGGATGCCCGGGGTTACTTCAAGATCGTGGACCGCAAGAAGGACATGATCCTGGTCAGCGGTTTCAATGTGTACCCCAACGAGGTGGAAGAAGTGGCTTCAGCATGCCCGGGTGTGCTGGAGTGCGCCGCGATTGGTGTGCCTGACGAGAAAACCGGTGAAGCCGTCAAGCTGGTGGTGGTGCGCAAAGACCCCTCGCTCACCGAGGCGCAAATCCTGGCATATTGCCGCGAGAACATGACGGCCTACAAGCAGCCACGCATCATTGAATTCCGCGATGAATTGCCCAAAACCCCGGTGGGCAAGATTTTGCGGCGTGAGTTGCGCAGCGCCTCGGCATGAGCTTTGCGGCTGGCCCGGTACACTCCAAAGCGGCTTACTGAGCCGCTTTTTTCATGGGCAACAAGGGGTAAACCATGGCCGTGATCGGCATCATGAGTGCGATGCACGAAGAGTTGGCCGCCGTTTTGGCGGCCATGCCGGACGAGCAGCGCGTGCGCGTGGCAGGACGTGATTTCTGGGTGGGCCACTGGCAGGGGCACGACGTGGTGGCCGTGCTCTCGCGCATTGGCAAAGTGGCGGCGGCCACCACAGCCACAGCCTTGATCGAACGCTTCAAAGTCGATGTGCTGGTGTTCACGGGGGCTGCTGGTGGTCTGGCGTCAGATGCGCAGGTGGGCGATGTGGTGGTGGCGAGCGCTTTTGTGCAGCACGACATGGACGCCTCCCCCTTGTTTCCCAAGCACGAGGTGCCTTTGTACGGACGGTCGCGTTTTGACACCGATGCGGGCCTGTCACAAGCCTTGGTGGCCGCTGCTTCCAAGGTGCTGTCCGACCCTGCGCAACATCTGGGTGCACAAGCCATTGCCGATTTCCATTTGCTGTCACCGAGAGTGCACCAGGGCCTGATCGTCAGTGGTGATCGCTTTGTGTCGACCACGGCCGAAAGCCAAGCCTTGCAGTGCAGCTTGCCCGATGCCCTGGCCGTCGAGATGGAAGGGGCCGCCGTGGCCCAAGTCTGTCTGGACTATGGCGTGCCGTTTGCGGCAGTCCGCACCATTTCAGACCGCGCAGACGATGAGGCGCACATCGACTTCAACCGCTTCATCCGCGACGTGGCCAGCCGCTACAGCCTGGCCATCTTGTCGCAGTGGTTGATGCACAGGTAAAGCCGGAAAAGCCCGCATTCGGGAACACATTCACAACGGCAGGATTAACCCCAAGTTTGTTGCAGTGGGCTGGGGGCGGGCGACGATGTTGAGCCTGCGTCTGAGGAGCCCGCCCCCAGCGCGCTGCAACAAACGCTTCCACCGAAGGCGTCTTATTTCAACCAGCCCCGACGACGGAAGTACCACATGGGCACCACGGCGCTGGCGGCCATCAGGACGATGGCCATGGGGTAGCCCCAGGTCTGGCCGAGTTCGGGCATGTACTGGAAGTTCATGCCGTAAATGCTGGCGATCAAAGTCGGCGGCAGCAAGGCCACGCTGGCCACCGAGAAGATCTTGATGATCTTGTTCTGGTTGATGTTGATGAAACCCACCGTGGCGTCCATCAAGAAGTTGATCTTGTCGAACAAAAAGGCCGTGTGCGAGTCCAGTGAGTCGATGTCACGCAGGATCTGGCGGGCCTCTTCAAACTGCTCGGCATTGAGCATCTTGGAGCGCATCATGAAGCTCACGGCGCGGCGGGTGTCCATCACGTTGCGGCGGATGCGACCGTTCAAGTCTTCCTGACGTGCAATCGCACCCAGCACTTCACCTGCCATGGCGTCGGTCACATCGCCCGACAGCACCTGCTTGCCTGCTTTTTCGAGCTGGTCGTAAATGCCTTCGAGCGTGTCGGCCGAGTACTCGGCGTCGGCGTCAAACAGCTTGAGCAGCACTTCTTTGGCGTCCTCAATCAAGCCCGGCGCACGGCGCGCACGCATGCGCAAGAGGCGGAACACCGGCACATCCTCGTCGTGGATGGAGAACAGCACGCCCTGGCTCTTGAGGTGGGTGTTGTGTTGGTTCAGGATGAAGGCGCAGCGTACCGTGCGCGGCTCGTCCTCGTCGGCGATCAAGAAGTCCGAGCGGATGTGCAACTCGCCGTTGTCTTCTTCGTAAAAGCGCGCGGATTCCTCGATGTCCTCGTCCATCGCGTCTTCCGGGATGGACAAGCCAAAGTACTGTTTGATCCAGCGCTTTTCTTCCAGCGTGGGCGACTCCAGGTCGACCCAGATGGGTTGAAAGCGGGAGAGCTCTTCCAGGGACTCGATCTCTTCCTGAAAGAGACGGCCGTTGGCAAGGGTGAAGATGTTGAGCATGGCTAATCCAGAAAAAGGCCAAGTGCCAAAAGTTCAAAAGGGCGGCGAAGGTTGAATGCAGCTTTCGAACGATGGGCGCAATGCTCAAGGCGTCCGAAAGCTACCGACTCGGGGTAGCGTCCACGACAGGGTCTCCAGATCAAAGAATGGGCGGATTATCGCACTGGACAAGGGGCTTGTGATGGCGGTGTTAGATTCAAAGGATTCCCCTTGGATTTTCATGACCACTCACCTGACTCCCCGACGAGAGCGCTGGCTCTTGCTAACGCTTGCCGGTATCCAGTTCACGCACATCCTGGACTTCATGATCATGATGCCGTTGGGGCCGCAGTTCACCCGCCTGTTTGACATCAGCAATGCCGAATTCGGTGTGCTGGTCTCAGCCTACACGCTGTCTGCCGGTGCCTCTGGCCTGCTGGCGGCCACCTATGTGGACCGTTTCAGCCGCAAGCGCCTGCTGCTCACCATGTACACCTTGTTTGGCTTGGCCACGCTGGCTTGCGGCTTGGCACCTGGCTATGGCTGGCTCATGGCCGCCCGTGTGGCAGCGGGTGTGTTTGGCGGGGTGTTGTCGGCGCTGTCCCAGACCATCGTGGCCGATGTGATCCCCTTCGAGCGGCGCGGCCGGGCCATGGGGGTGGTGATGACCTCGTTTTCGGTTTCGACCGTGGCTGGCGTGCCTTTGGGCTTGTTTTTGGCGGCGCACCTGAGTTGGCATGCGCCCTTCATGGCCATTGCGGCCATGGTTGGTGTGCTGGTGTTGGGCGCTTGGCAAACCTTGCCCAGGCTGGATGCCCATTTGCACCACCCCGAGCGGACCAGCATCTGGCGCAGCATTGGGCAGGTGCTGGTTGAGCCCAACCACCTCAAGGCGTTTGCCCTGTCCGGCGTCATGATGTTTGCAGGATTTACCGTGATCCCCTACATCACCATCTACCTGCAGTCCAATGCGGGCATGCTGCCGGCACAAGTGCCCTGGGTGTATTTGCTGGGCGGTACGGCCACCTTGGTGACGGCCCGCTTGTTTGGCCGTCTGACCGACCGCGTGGGCAAGGTCAAGATGTTCAGGCGCTTGGCCGTGGCGGTCACCGTGCCCCTGATGGCCACCACCTTGTCGGCGGGTTTGCCTCTGGCGGGCCTGTTCCTCATTTCAACGGCCTTCTTCACCATCATGAGCGGTCGCATGATCCCCGGCATGGCCCTGATTTCTTCGGCGGTCGAACCGCGTTTGCGCGGCACCTTCATGACCCTCAATTCCGCTGTGCAATCTGCGGCCATGGGCTTGGCGGCCATGGTGGGCGGTGCCATCGTCGGACGCGATGCGCAAGGGCATCTGACGCATTACTGGGTGGCGGGGGTGATTGGGGTGGTGGCCAGCCTGATCTCGGTCTGGCTGGCGGGGCGGGTGCATTTGCAGGGTGCACCGCAATCCTGAGCGGTGCATGACCTCCCGGATTCATTCAGCACGATAACACCGAAATCGGCTTTTGAGCCGAATTTCCCGGTCCCTTAGGTGCATTCCATAGGGGGCATTGCTTTTCGCAAAAGGCCGGCGCATAGTGGAGACGAACCCCTTGCAAAAGAGGTTTGTCAGCCCCGCTTCAAAAGGGGCTTTTCCTACACGGGATCTATGGAGGCCAAGCTTATGAATTTGACAATCAGCGGACACCATCTGGAAGTAACGCCCGCCTTGCGAGACTATGTGACGGGCAAACTCGACCGCATCACCCGACATTTCGATCAGGTGGTCGACGTGAAAGTGCTGCTGACCGTGGAAAAGCAGAAGGAAAAAGAAAAGCGACAGCGCGCCGAGTGCAACATCCATGTCAAAGGCAACGACATGTTTGCCGAAAGCGCACACGAGGACCTGTACGCCGCTGTGGACGATCTGGTGGATAAATTGGACCGCCAGGTGGTCAAGCACAAAGACCGCATCACCCATCACCACCACAGCGCACCCAAGCGCATGATGTGATGCACCTTTAATTTCCCAACCAGGGCCGCTGCAAGCGGCCCTTTTTCATGGTTTTGACGGGCTTTATCGCCGCAAACGCCCTGTGCTCTTGCATTTGGACACACGTGCAGGCCAGCGGCAGGCCGCCGACAGGTGCATAATCCGCCTCGAACATGAATCGTCTCTCATCCATATTGCCTGTTGCCCAAGTTCTTGTGGGGGTGGAAGCCACCAGCAAGAAACGCGCATTTGAAGAAGCCGGCCTTCTCTTCGAGAACCTGCATGGTTTGTCACGTGCTTTGGTCACCGACAGCCTGTTTGCCCGTGAGCGTTTGGGCTCGACCGGACTGGGCCACGGCGTGGCCATCCCGCATGGCCGCATCAAAGGTCTGAAAGCGCCGATGGCCGCCGTTTTCCAATTGGCGCAGCCGATTGGTTTTGATGCACCGGATGAGCAGCCCGTCAATTTGCTGATTTTCTTGCTGGTGCCCGAGGCGGCCACGCAAAAGCACCTGGAAATCCTGTCGGAGATCGCTGAGCTGCTCAGCGACAGCCAATTGCGCGAAAACATCAAGAGCAGCGCCACGCAGGACAGCCTGCACCAACTGATTGCCCAGTGGCAGTCCGCCCAAACGGTCTGAGCGCAGACCTCCTCTGAGCTTTTGCGATGAAGCCTTCCGTCATCAGTGCCGACGTCCTTTTTGAGGACCACCGCGGCAAGCTCAAGTGGCAGTGGGTGGCGGGCCTGGGCGCTTCGGAGCGCCGCTTTGACGAGGTCGCCGTGCGCGAAGCCCGCTCGGGCGCTGACTTGGTCGGTTACCTCAACTACATCCACCCTTACCGCGTTCAGATTTTGGGCCCCCGTGAGGTGGCTTACCTGACCAATTCCACGCCGGAAGACTGCGCTCGCCGGATTGCCCGCATTGTCACGCTGGAGCCGCCTGTGCTGGTGCTGGCCGACGGGCAGGTCGCTCCGGACGCCTTGCTGTCCATGTGCGAGCGGGCGCAAATCCCGATGTTTGCCACCGAGCATTCGTCCGCTTTTGTGATCGATGTGCTGCGGGCCTATTTGTCCAAGCATTTTGCCGACCGCACGACCATGCACGGTGTCTTCATGGACATTTTGGGCATGGGTGTGTTGATCACCGGCGAATCGGGCCTGGGCAAGAGCGAATTGGGCTTGGAGCTGATTTCCCGTGGCAACGGCCTGGTGGCCGATGATGCGGTGGACCTGTACCGCATCAACCAGACCACCATTGAGGGGCGTTGCCCCGATTTGCTGCAAAACCTGCTTGAGGTGCGCGGCATCGGTCTGCTCGACATTCGCGCCATCTTTGGTGAGACGGCGGTGCGCCGCAAGATGCGCCTGAAGTTGATCGTGCACCTGGTGCGTCGTGAGACCTTTGACCGCGATTACGAGCGCATGCCGTCGGAGCCGCTCACGCAAGACGTGCTGGGCATTCCGGTGCGCAAGGTCGTCATTCAGGTGGTGGCCGGTCGCAACATTTCGGTGCTCGTGGAAGCGGCCGTGCGCAACACCATCTTGCAGATGCGCGGCATCGACACCTACCAAGATTTCATCGAGCGCCAGCGCCGCGCCATGGAGTAAGCGCCTCAGCGCTGACGGTGCGGGCAGGGGTTTTGCGTGCAATGCGCGTACAGGCTCAAGGCGTGGTCGGCGATCACAAAGCCCTTGGACTGTGCCACGGCCTGCTGACGTGACTCGATCTCCGGGTCATAAAACTCTTCCACCCGACCGCAATCGAGGCACACCACATGGTCATGGTGCTGGCCTTCGTTGAGCTCATAGACCGCTTTGCCACTTTCAAAATGGTTGCGGCTCAAAATCCCGGCCTGCTCGAACTGGGTCAGCACACGGTAGACCGTGGCCAGACCGATGTCGGCATTGTCGTTGAGCAGGTGACGAAACACGTCCTCGGCGGTCATGTGCCGCTGCGCACCGCTTTGGAAAACCTCCAGGATTTTCAGGCGGGGCAAGGTGGCTTTGAGGCCGTTGTTTTTGAGTTCGTCGATTTGGCTCATGGGGCTTTGGCAAGAGGTGAAGCGGACAGACCGGAATTCATGGCTGCCGCTACAATGCCTCGATCATATCGGCCCCTCTTCAACCATGACAGCTTCCCTGAATTTTCGCGTTCCTCGCGCTTGGCTCGCCGGGCTCGTTTTGAGCGCAAGCCTGGCAGGTTGTGGCAGTGTCCACCAGGACACCTTCAAGTCGTATGTCCCCGAGGTGGTGCAAGGCAACTTTGTCTCCAAAGAACAGCGCCAGGCCTTGCGCCCGGGCATGGTGCGTGCGCAGGTGCGTGACATTCTGGGCACCCCCTTGGTGTCCAGCCTGTTCCATGCCGATCGCTGGGACTATGTCTTCAGCATCCAGCGTCAGGGCGTGCCGGCCCAGAACTTCCGCCTCACCGTGCTCTTCAAGGGCGATGTGCTCGACCAGATCGACAGCGATGTCTTGCCCAGCGAGGCCGAATTTGCCGGGCGTCTGGTGCGCCCACGCCCTTTGGGCAATTTGCCCAAACTCGAAGCGACGGAGCAGGACTTGCAGCGTTTTCCTGTGAGCAAGTCCGACACGGCGGTCTCTCGTCCGACGCCCGCGCCTTTGCCCAGCAGCTACCCGCCCCTGGAGCCCGTCTCCCGTTGATCACCGGACAGTGCCCTTCGCCTGACCTTTCACAAGCCTTGAACATCCCATGACCCAATTGAACTCTTTGCCCATTGCTGTGGCCGGCGCCACTGGCCGCATGGGGAACATGCTGATCGAAGCCATTTTGGCCGCCGACGATTGCCGCCTGTCCGGTGCGCTGGACATCGCTGCCAGCCCCGCATTGGGCCAAGATGCCTCGGCCTTTTTGGGCAAGGCCAGCGGCGTGTCGGTGGTGTCCGACTTGAAGGCCGGCCTCAAGGACTCGGGCTTTTTGATCGACTTCACCCGACCTGAAGGCACTTTGGCGCACTTGAAGGTGTGCCGTGAACTGGGCGTCAAAGCCGTCATCGGCACGACCGGCTTCAGCGAAGCGCAAAAGGCCGAGATCGCCGAGATCGCCCAAGACATCGCCATCGTCATGGCCCCCAACATGAGCGTGGGCGTGAACGTGACCTTGAAGCTGCTGCAAATGGCCGCCCAAGCCCTGTCCACCGGCTACGACATCGAGATCATCGAAGCCCACCACCGCCACAAGGTCGATGCACCTTCGGGCACCGCGCTCAAGATGGGCGAAGTCATTGCCGAAGCGATTGGCCGCGACCTGAAAGAGTGCGCCGTGTACGAGCGCTATGGCCACACCGGCGAGCGTGACCCGTCGACCATCGGTTTTTCGACCATCCGTGGTGGTGACATCGTGGGCGACCACACCGTGCTGTTTGCCGGCATTGGGGAGCGCATCGAAGTGACCCACAAATCGTCCAGCCGCGCCACCTATGCGCAAGGCAGCTTGCGTGCCGTGCGCTACCTGGCCGGTCAGCAGCGCGGCTTGTTCGACATGTTCGACGTGTTGAACCTGCGCTGAGACGCAACTCCCCATGAACCTGAGCGACTTCCTGCTCCACAGCGATGCGGTCAGCCGCGTGCTGGCGCTGGTGTTGCTGGCGCTGTCGGTGGGCAGTTGGGTGGTGATCCTCTGGAAGTGGCGTTTGCTCACCCGCGTGGGCCTGGATGTGCGCCGCAGCGTGGCGGCGTTTTGGCAGTCGCCTGGCTTTGACGATGCCCGCCAGCGCGTGGCCCAGTTTGACCGCGACGCCTGCGTGACCCCCATGATCGACGCCACCTTGTTGCCCGTGGGTGGTACGTTGGCTTCTGCTGGAGACCGTCAAAACCAGCTCACCCGTGTCCTGCGCGATGCCTTGCAGTCGGTGGTGCGCCGCTTGCAGTGGGGTCAATTGCTGCTGGCCACGGCCGGCTCGATCTCGCCTTTTGTGGGCTTGCTGGGCACCGTGTGGGGCATCTTCAATGCCCTGACCGGCATGGCCGAAGCCGGGCAACTGACCATCGACAAAGTCGCCGGGCCCGTGGGCGAAGCCCTGATCATGACCGCAGCCGGCCTGGCGGTGGCCATTCCCGCGGTGCTGGGCTACAACCTGCTGGGCCGCCGGGTGGCCCTGATCGAAGCCGAGCTCGAAGGCTTTGCCCACGACCTGCGCGGCCTGCTGACAGGCTCGCAAGACTGAGCCATGGCCTTCGGTCGCCTGGCCTCCTCCAAAGCCGATGCGCCCATGAGCGAGATCAACGTCACGCCCATGGTGGACGTGATGCTGGTTTTGCTGGTGATCTTCATCCTCACAGCCCCCCTGATGACCAGCGCCATCCGCCTGGACCTGCCGCAAGCCGAAGGCGGCGAGGCGGGCGCATCGCCCCAAGCCCTGTCGCTGGTGGTGGATGCCCAAGGCACCGTGTACTTGGCCGACAAGCCCATCACCCCCGACGCCTTGCGCCTGCGCCTGGCCGAGGCGGCCAAACGCAACCCCAACACCGAGCTGGAGCTGCGTGCAGACGAATCCGTGCCCTACGGCCGCGTGGTCGAAACCATGGGCCTGGCCCAAAAAGCGGGCCTGTCCCGCATCGGCTTCGTCGCCCAGACCCCGCCCACCCCCAAGCGCTGAACGGGTAAAGCCCGCGAACCCAGATGCTCGATGCCCGCAGGGCGGGTGGCCCGGGCAACGATGTTGAGCCTGCGTCTGAGGCGCCCGGGCCACCCGTCCTGCGGGCCACCAACGCCGGTCAACTCACCAAGACCAGCACCCGCGCCAGCCTACAATCGACCCCTATGCAAGACAAGTACAACCACCTCGAAGTCGAACCCGCAGCACAGGCCCGCTGGACGGCCCGCGATGCCTACCGTGTCACCGAAGACGCCAGCAAAAAGAAGTTCTACGCCTGCTCCATGCTGCCCTACCCCAGCGGCAAGCTGCACATGGGCCATGTGCGCAACTACACCATCAACGACATGCTCACGCGCAGCCTGCGCATGAAGGGCTACAACGTTTTGATGCCCATGGGCTGGGACGCCTTTGGCCTGCCTGCTGAAAACGCCGCCCTCAAAAATGGCGTGCCCCCGGCCAAATGGACGTACGAGAACATCGCCTACATGAAGAAGCAGATGCAGGCGATGGGCTTGGCCATCGACTGGTCGCGTGAAGTCGCCACTTGCGATCCGACTTACTACAAGTGGAACCAATGGCTGTTCCTCAAGATGCTCGAAAAAGGCATCGCCTACCGCAAGACCCAGATCGTCAACTGGGACCCGGTGGACCAGACCGTGCTGGCCAACGAACAGGTGATCGACGGCCGCGGTTGGCGCACCGGCGCTTTGGTCGAAAAGCGCGAGATCCCCGGTTACTACCTGAACATCACCCAGTACGCGCAAGAGCTGCTGGACCATGTGCAGTTGGGCAACGACAAAGCCACGCTGAACGGCTGGCCCGACAAAGTGCGCTTGATGCAGGAAAACTGGATCGGCAAATCCGAAGGTGTGCGCTTTGCCTTCCCTCATGAGATCAAAGGCGCTGACGGCCAATTGATCGGCGACGGGAAGATGTACGTCTTCACCACCCGTGCCGACACCATCATGGGCGTGACCTTTTGCGCGGTGGCAGCTGAACACCCGCTGGCGCTGCACGCTGCTGCCAGCAATCCCGCTTTGGCAGCGTTCCTGGAAGAGTGCAAATCTGGCGGCACCACCGAAGCCGAGCTGGCGACGCAAGAGAAAAAGGGCATGCCCACCGGCCTGTTCGTCACGCACCCACTGACCGGCGCGCAAGTCGAAGTCTGGGTCGGCAATTACGTGCTCATGAGCTACGGCGACGGTGCCGTCATGGGCGTGCCTGCGCACGACGAGCGTGACTTTGCGTTTGCGCTGAAGTATCAGTTGCCCATCAAGCAGGTCGTGTCCGTCAAGGACCAGGCCTTTGACGCCACTGCGTGGCAAGACTGGTACGGCGACAAACAAAGCTGCGTGTGCATCAACTCCGGCGAACTCGACGGCCTGAACCAAAAAGCCGCTGTCACCAAAGTGGCGGAGCTGCTCGCCGCAAAAATGCACAACGGGGGCGGTCTGGGCGAGAAGAAAACCACCTGGCGTTTGCGCGACTGGGGCGTGAGCCGTCAGCGCTACTGGGGCACGCCGATCCCGATCATCCATTGCGAAGAACACGGCGCGGTGCCCGTGCCCGAAAAAGACCTGCCGGTGGTGCTGCCGCAAGACTGCATCCCCGACGGCTCGGGCAACCCGCTGCACAAGCACGAAGGTTTCCACGCAGGCGTGACCTGCCCGGTGTGCGGCAAACCCGCACGCCGCGAGACCGACACCATGGACACCTTTGTGGATTCGTCCTGGTACTTCATGCGCTATTGCGATCCGACCAATGCCGACAAAATGGTCGCTGACGGCGCGGATTATTGGATGCCGATGGACCAGTACATCGGCGGCATCGAGCACGCCATCTTGCACCTGCTGTACGCACGCTTTTGGACCAAGGTCATGCGCGATCTGGGCCTGGTCAAGGTCGACGAGCCCTTCACCAAGCTGCTCACCCAAGGCATGGTGCTCAACCACATCTATTCGCGCCGCACGGCCAAGGGTGGCAAGGACTATTTCTGGCCGCACGACGTGGAGCATGTGCTCGACGAGACCGGCAAAGTCATCGGTGCCAAGCTCAAAAACGAAGCCGACAGTGGCGATGGCCGCTTGCCCGTGGGCACCGCCATTGACTACGAAGGCGTGGGCACCATGTCCAAATCCAAGAACAACGGCGTGGACCCGCAAGACCTGATTGAGCGCTACGGCGCTGACACCGCGCGCCTGTACACCATGTTCACCGCGCCGCCCGAGGTGACGCTGGAGTGGAACGACGCGGCCGTGGAAGGCAGCTACCGTTTCCTGCGCCGGGTGTGGAACTTCGGCGTCAAGCACGAAGCCGCCTTGAAAGCCGGCATCGCGGTGGACCGCAGCCAGCCGGTGGAATTTGGCAAGGCCGCCAAAGCGCTGCGCCTGGACATCCACACCGTGCTCAAGCAAGCCAATTACGACTACGAGCGCATGCAGTACAACACCGTCGTCTCGGCGGTCATGAAGATGCTCAACACGCTGGAAGACGCCGCCTTGTCGGACAGCGCCGAAGACTCGGCCGCTTTGGCCGAAGGCTTCTCGATCCTGTTGCGCGTGCTCTACCCCGCTTGCCCGCACATTGCCGACCAGCTTTGGGTCGAACTGGGCTATGCCGCCTGCTGCGGTGACCTGCTCGACGTGGCCTGGGCCGGTGTCGACGAGTCGGCCCTGCAACGCGATGAGATCGAACTCATGCTGCAGATCAACGGCAAGCTGCGTGGCTCGATTTTGGTGCCCGCCGCGGCGGACAAAGCGCAGATCGAAGCGGCCGCATTGGCCAGCGAAGCTTTCGTCAAGCAAGCCGAAGGTGCTGCGCCCAAGAAGGTCATCGTGGTGCCTGGCCGTTTGGTCAACATCGTCGTCTGAAAGCCCGCATGCACGCCTCGCGCCGCCGACTCCTGACTGCCTTGGGCATCGCCCCGGCGCTGGGCCTTGTGGGCTGCGGCTTTGCGCTGCGGCAGAACCAGGACTTCCCGTTCAAGACGCTCTACGGCAACTTCTCTGAAAATTCGCCCTTGGGTGTGGAGCTGCGGCGCAACCTGTTGGGCACGGGCCGCATTGATCTGGTGACCGATGCCAAGAAGATGCCCGACGTCGATGCGATCCTCGACATCCTGAGCGAGGTGCGTCAGCAGGTGGTGGTGGGCATGAACTCGTCGGGCCAGGTGCGCGAAATGCAGCTGCGCTTGCGGGTGAGCTTCAGGCTGCGCACCCCGCAAGGCGAGGAGTGGATTGAGCCGGTTGAGCTGTACCAGCAACGCGATTTGAGCTTCACCGAAACGGCCGCGCTGTCCAAAGAGATCGAGATGAACATGATGTACCGCGATATGCAGACGGACATCGTGCAGCAGATCATGCGCCGCCTGTCCATCGTCAAGCCGCGCAAAGCCACACCTGCGCCTGCGGCGGTCAAACCCTGACGCCCAAGCGATGCAACTGGCCCTTCCCCAGCTGAGCGCACACCTGCAAAAAGGTTTGCGCAGCCTCTACACCTTGCACGGCGATGAAGCCTTGCTCATGCAAGAGGCGGCCGATGCCATCCGCGCAGCCGCCCGTGCGCAGGGTTACACCGAGCGCACGGTGCACACCGTGGCCGGTGCCCATTTCGACTGGAGCGAGGTGCTGGCCGCTGGCGGCTCCATGAGCTTGTTTGCCGACAAACAAATCGTGGAAGTGCGCATCCCCTCGGGCAAGCCCGGCAAGGAGGGCAGCCCAGCCATCCAGCAACTGGCCGAATCGGCGCAGGGCAACGACAGCACCTTGACCTTGTTTTTGTTGCCCCGTCTGGATGCCGCCACCCGCAAAGGCGCGTGGTTTGGTGCGCTGGAGGGTGCGGGCGTGACGATCCAGATCGATCCGGTGGACCGCAACGCTTTGCCTCAGTGGATCGCGCAGCGTTTGCAGCGTCAGGGCCAAAGCGTGGCCGCAGGTGAAGAAGGACAACGCACCTTGCAGTTTTTTGCCGACCGCGTGGAGGGCAACCTGCTGGCGGCGCACCAAGAGATTCAAAAGCTCGGCTTGCTTTACCCGGCGGGTGAGATGAGCCAAGACCAGGTCGAAGCGGCGGTGCTCAACGTGGCTCGCTACGACGTGTTCAAACTGTCCGAGTCGGTTTTGTCGGGCCAGGTCTCGCGTGTGCAGCGCATGCTCGACGGCCTGCAGGCAGAGGGCGAAGCTGCCGTGCTGGTGCACTACACCCTGGCTGAAGACATTCGGGCCTTGAAGCGCGTGAAAGACGCCATGGCCGCAGGCAAGCCCTTGCCCATGGCCTTGCGTGAGCAGCGTGTCTGGGGCCCCCGCGAGCGCTTGTTTGAGCGGGTGTTGCCCCGCTTGTCTGAAGCCCGTCTGAACGGCTTGCTGCAATCGGCCCACCAGGTGGACGGCATCGTTAAGGGCCTGAAAGTGCCCGATTGGCCGACCGACCCCTGGCAAGCTCTGGGTCGTTTGGCCATGCGCTTTTCGCGCATGTGCATGGTGCGCTGATCGCTCAGCAGGCCCAGTGCCCCAAGGGCACCGGCATCTGCGAAAATGCCAGCATGACCGAATTGAACACCGTTGAACACATGCAGGCCTTGGGCCAGCAGGCCAAAAAAGCTTCGGCCTTGATGGCCAAGGCCTCTGCCGCTGTCAAGAACCAAGCTTTGCGCCGATTGGCGACTTTGCTGCGCGAAAACACCGAAGCCTTGCAGCTGGACAACGCCCAAGACTTGACCCGCGCCCAGGCCAATGGCCTGTCTGAGCCCATGGTCGATCGCCTCAAGCTCACGCCCAAAGTGCTGGAGACCTGTGCGCAGGGCTGCGAGCAGTTGGCCGCCATGCCCGATGTGATCGGCGAAATTTTGGGCATGAAGCAGCAACCCAGCGGCATCCGTGTTGGCCAGATGCGCGTGCCCATCGGCGTGTTCGGCATGATTTTCGAGAGTCGTCCCAATGTGACCATCGAGGCGGCCAGCTTGTCGATCAAGAGCGGCAATGCCTGCATCTTGCGTGGCGGCTCCGAGGCCATCGACTCCAACAAGGCCTTGGCCAAGCTGGTGCAGCAAGCCCTGGCCGAGAGTGGTTTGCCTGTGGATGCGGTACAACTGGTGCAAACCACCGACCGCGCCGCTGTGGGCCAGCTGATCACCATGCCGCAATTTGTGGACGTGATCATCCCGCGTGGGGGCAAGGGCCTGATCGAGCGCATCAGCGCCGAGGCCAAGGTGCCCGTCATCAAGCACCTGGACGGCAATTGCCACACCTATGTGGACGATCCGTGCGACATCGACATGGCCGTCAAGGTGGCCGACAACGCCAAAACCCAGAAGTACAGCCCCTGCAATGCCAGCGAAAGCTTGTTGGTGGCCAAGGGCGTGGCCGCCGAGTTTCTGCCCAAGATTGGCGCGGTCTATGCCGCCAAGGGGGTCGAGATGCGCTGCTGCCCCAAGTCCAAGGCCATCTTGAGCCAGGTCAGCGGGGCCCAGTTGCAAGACGCCACCGAGCAAGACTGGTCCGAGGAGTACCTCGCCCCGATCATCAGCATCAAGGTGGTTGAGGGGCTGGATGAGGCGATTGCCCACATCAACCACTACAGCAGCCACCACACCGAAGCCATCCTGACGCGCGACCACATGCACGCCCAGCGCTTTTTGCGCGAGGTGGACTCGTCCAGCGTCATGGTCAACGCCAGCACCCGCTTTGCGGACGGTTTTGAATATGGTCTGGGTGCCGAAATCGGCATCAGCACCGACAAGTTCCACGCCCGTGGCCCGGTGGGCATTGAAGGCCTGACCTCGCTCAAGTACGTGGTGCTGGGCGAAGGCGAAATCCGTACCTGAGCGCACGCAGGTTTTGCGGCCATGTCCGGTAGGTGCTTGTATTGGCACCTTCCGGCCCCATATCATTTCTTTGTTTTCCGTTCACCGAAGGTTGCCCATGGTTCCCCATCTTGTCACAGCCCTCAACGGCCCCATCAACGAGCTGGAGCAGCGCATCCTCGACTCCATGCCGGCGATTGAGCGCTGGTTCCGTCTGGAGTGGATGGAGCACACCCCGCCCTTCTACACCTCGGTCGATATCCGCAATGCCGGCTTCAAGCTCGCACCGGTGGATACCAACTTGTATCCCGGCGGCTGGAACAACCTGACGCCCGAGATGTTGCCTTTGGCGGTGCAGGCGGCTCAGGCGGCCATCGAGAAGATCTGCCCAGAGGCCAAGAACCTGCTGATCATTCCCGAGAACCACACCCGCAACACCTTTTACCTGACGAACGTGCTGCAGTTGCAGCGCATCTTCCACATGGCGGGCCTGAATGTGCGCATTGGCTCGATCAACCCCGAGATCAAGGAAGCCACCACCATCGACTTGCCCAACGGCGAGAGCGTGACGCTGGAGCCTGTGGTGCGCAGCAAGCACCGCTTGGGCCTGAAAGACTTCGACCCCTGCACCATCTTGCTCAACAACGACCTGTCGGCGGGTGCCCCTGGCATTTTGGAAGAGTTGCACGAGCAGTTCTTGTTGCCGCCTCTGCACGCAGGCTGGAGCGTGCGCCGCAAGACCAAGCATTTTCAGAGCTATGAAGAAGTGGCCAAACGCTTTGGCAAGTTGCTGGGCATTGACCCTTGGCTCATCAATCCGATGTTCAGCCAGTGCGGCGATGTGAACTTTGCCGAAGGCACAGGCATGGAGTGCCTGCGCAGCAATGTGGACGCACTGCTGACCAAGATCAAGCGCAAATACAAGGAATACGGCATCAACGAAAAGCCGTTTGTGGTGGTCAAGGCCGACAACGGCACTTACGGCATGGGCATCATGACCGTGCGCGATGTGTCTGATCTGGACGCGCTGAACCGCAAGACCCGCAACAAGATGAACGTCATCAAGGACGGTCAGACCGTCAACGACGTGATCATCCAGGAAGGTGTGCTGACCAATGAGCGCATCAACGACGCCGTGGCCGAGCCGGTGGTTTACATGATGGACCGCTATGTGGTGGGTGGTTTTTACCGCGTGCACGCCGAGCGCGGCGTGGACGAGAATTTGAATGCCCCGGGTGCCAGCTTTGTGCCCTTGGCCTTTGCCGAGAGCCCCCATTTGCCGCAGCCTGGCGTCAAGCCAGGGGCCAGCGTGCCCAATCGCTTTTACATGTACGGCGTCATTGGCCGCTTGGCCATGCTGGCCGCCAGTTATGAGTTGGAAGCGACGGACCCCGAGGCCGAGGTGTACGACTGAAGTTGCTGCACTGCAACAAATTGTCGCCAAAGTCGGTGACAGGGCGGCTGTAACGGGCGCAAAATAGCGCTCTTCAAGTCATTCAAGCCTGACCCCGTGTCAGGCCGTTTTTTGTGTCTTCTTCAAAATCCTCACTCGCCGCCCTGACTTTGGGCGCCATTGGCGTGGTTTACGGCGACATCGGCACCAGCGTGCTGTATGCCATGAAAGAGGTCTTTGGCTCTGGCCATGTGCCCTTCACGCCCGAGAACGTGTACGGCATCCTTTCCATTTTCTTCTGGACCCTGACCACCATCGTGTCGGTCAAGTACGTGGTGCTGGTGCTGCGCGCTGACAACCACGGCGAAGGCGGGCTGGTGGCCATGTTGGCGCTCGCTTCGCAGTCGGTCAAGGACAGGCCTCAACTGCGCAAGGTTCTGCTGGTGGTCGGCATCTTTGGCACCTGCCTGTTTTATGGCGATGGGGTGATCACCCCGGCCATTTCCGTGCTGTCGGCAGTTGAGGGCCTGGAGGTCATCTCGCCGGCCTTCAAAAAATCGGTGATTCCACTCACTCTGGTGATTTTGTTTGGCTTGTTTTGGGTGCAAAAGCGGGGCACGGCAGGCATCGGCAAGTTTTTCGGTCCGATCACCTTGGTCTGGTTTGCTGCCATCGCGGTGCTGGGGATCTCCCACATTGTTCAGCGCCCAGAGATCTTGTTGGCCATCAGTCCGCATTACGCCTTGAGCTTCATGTGGAACGAGCCGGGCACCACCTTCATCATTTTGGGTGCCGTGGTCTTGTGCGTCACGGGTGGCGAGGCCTTGTATGCCGACATGGGCCACTTTGGCAAAAAGCCCATCCGCCTGGCTTGGTTCAGCGTGGTCATGCCTTGCCTCACCTTGAACTATTTCGGTCAAGGGGCCTTGTTGTTGTCCGACCCTGAAGCGGTCAAAAACCCCTTCTTCATGATGGCACCCGACTGGGCGTTGCTGCCCCTGGTGGGCTTGGCCACCATGGCCACAGTCATCGCCTCGCAAGCCTTGATCTCGGGTGCGTTCAGTGTGACCAAACAGGTCATTCAGCTGGGTTATCTGCCGCGCCTGCAGGTGCAGCACACCAGTGAGACCGACACCGGCCAGATCTACATGCCCTTCGTCAACTGGGGCCTGTTTGTGGCCATCGTCATGGCGGTGGTCATGTTCAAGTCGTCGAGCAACCTGGCTGCGGCCTACGGTATTGCGGTGTGTACCGACATGCTCATCACCACCGTGTTGACGTTCTTCGTGATCCGCTACGCCTGGAAGCTGCCGCTGGCGTTGTGCATTGGCGCGACCGGTTTCTTCTTTGTCGTCGATCTGGCGTTCTGGGCCTCCAACTTGCTCAAACTGTTCGATGGTGGCTGGTTCCCGTTGCTCATTGGCGCGGCGGTTTTCACCTTGATGTTGACTTGGCACGATGGTCGTCGCTTGCTCAACGAGTCTTTGAGGTCCGATGCTTTGCGCCTGAATGATTTTCTGGAAGCGGTGTTCATCGCGCCGCCCACGCGCGTGGAGGGCACAGCCGTGTTTTTGACGGCTGAAACCGGCGCGGTGCCCAATGCCTTGCTGCACAACCTCAAGCACAACAAGGTGCTGCACCAGCAAAACTTGTTTGTCACGGTGCGCAGCCACGAGGTGCCACGCATGGACGCCGACAAGCGCCTGGAGATTGAACCGCTGGGCAACGACTGCTGGCAAGTGATCGTCAATTACGGTTTCAAGGACAATCCCGATTTGCCCTCGTCCTTGGCACAAAGCCAGGGCCACGGCTACAAGCTCGACCCGATGATGACCAGCTACTTCCTGTCGCGCGACATCGTCATTCCGACCATTGGCGGCGGCATGGCCACCTGGCGCGAAAAGCTGTTTGCCCAGATGCACCACAACGCCAGTGCGGCGGCCGAGTTCTTGAACCTGCCCACCAACGCGGTGGTCGAGCTGGGCTCCAAGATCGAGATTTAACGCAGGCTGCCCATCGACTCGCCCATGCAAATGGGCCGGGTGGGTGTCCAGTCGTTGTTGAACTGCATCACCCCTTGGGGGAACAGCATCACCACGGTGGAGCCGAGCAAAAAGCGGCCCATTTCTTCGCCTTGCGCCAGGCTGATGTTGCCCATTTCGTAGGCCCATTCGCGCACAGTGCCTGGGCGCGGCGGGTTGACCACGCCGTGCCACACCGTGGCCATGCTGCCCACAATGGTGGCACCCACCAGCACCATCACAAAGGGGCCTTGTTCGCCTTCAAACACGCACACCACCCGCTCGTTGCGGGCAAACAGGCCCGGTACGCCGCGTGCCGTGGTCGGGTTGACCGAAAATAAATCGCCCGGCACGTAGATCATGCGCGTCAAGCGGCCTGCGCAAGGCATGTGGATGCGGTGGTAGTCGCGCGGGCTCAGGTAGAGCGTGGCGAATTCGCCATCCTGAAACTGCGCGGCCAGCGCTGCATCGCCGCCCACCAGGGCGCGGGTGCTGTAGCTGTGGCCTTTGGCCTGGAAGACCTGATCGCCTGCAATCGGGCCGCACTGGCTGATGGCCCCGTCCACTGGACTGACGTAGGCCGCATTGGCCAATGGCCGTGCGCTGGCCTTGAGCGGGCGGGTGAAAAACTCGTTGAAGCTCTTGTAGCTGGCCGTGTCCGGGTTGGCCGCTTCGGCCATGTTCACGTTGTAGCGCCGCACAAAGCGGTCGATGATGCCGGTCGTCACACCGCCCCACTGGCTGCCCGCCACCCAGCCCGCAAAGGCGGTCAGGGCTTGTTTGGGGATCAGGTACTGGGGCAAAACTGCCAGGCGGTCAGAAAAAGATGGGGACATGAAGGGGCCGCCAAAGCGGATCAAGAGAATGCCCTGATTTTATCGGTGCTAGGGTGTCAAGGCCTGCCAGATGCTCGTATGGCGTGCTTTGTCGTGCTGGTGTCGTGTCTTTGTCGTCGCCGTGACGTGGTGCGGATGGGTCTGAGAACCCAGAATGCAGGCTCTGCTGTCCAGAAGGAAAAACATGTTGATTCAGAAATTGCGCTTGCAAAAAGGTTGGTCCCAGCAACAGTTGGCTGACCTCAGTGGCCTAAGTGTGCGCACCATACAGCGCATCGAGCAAGGCCAAGTGGCCAGTCCTGAGTCCTTGAAGTCCTTGGCGGCGGTATTTGAAATCCCATTCACAGACTTGAAGGAGTCCGCCATGTCCACGACCGAAACGCTGCCCACGACCTCCATAGCCATCGAGAACGCTGAAGAAGTCCTGGCTCTGCGTCATGTTCGCAAGCTCAAGGGCTTTTACATGCATCTAGGCCAGTATGTGATCGTCATGTTGGCGCTGACGGCCATCAATCTCCTCACCCGACCCCAGCACCTGTGGGTGGTGTGGCCTGCATTGGGCTGGGGCCTGGGCGTCCTGTTCCACGCCATGCGGGTGTTTGAAAACCTGAGCCCGTTTGGTGCGAAATGGGAAAGAGATCAGGTTGAAAAACGGCTGGGCCGCAAACTCTGAGGCAACAATCCTTCGTCGGGCAAAGATACCTTCAGGCAGGCAAAATGCAGCCATGAACTCCCCATTGCTTTCGGTCGAACACTTGGTCAAACGCTACGGCGATACCACCGTGGTCAATGACCTGTCTTTCCACATCGAGCCCGGCGAATGCCTGGGCGTGATCGGCCCCAACGGTGCGGGCAAAACCACCACGCTGCGCATGTGCCTGGGCTTGTCCGAGCCCGGCAGCGGCAGCATCGTCTACTTTGACGGCCAGCAAATGCCTCAGGATGCGTTGGCCATCAAGGCGCAGCTTGGCGTGGTCGCGCAGATGGACACGCTGGACCCCGACTTCACTGCCGAGGAAAACCTCTTGGTTTTTGGCCGCTACTTTGGCCTGCCCGATGCGACCATCCGTGAGCGCATCCCCCAACTGCTGGAGTTCGCAGCGCTGAGCCACAAAGGCAAGGTCAAACCGGGCGAGCTGTCGGGCGGCATGAAGCGACGTCTGAGCCTGGCCCGCGCCCTGATCAACCAGCCGCGCCTTTTGATGCTCGACGAGCCCACCACGGGCCTCGACCCGCAGGCCCGCCACCTGATGTGGGAGCGCCTGCAGGTGCTGCTGCAAGAAGGCAAATCCATTTTGCTCACCACCCACTTCATGGACGAGGCCGAGCGCCTGTGCTCACGCCTTTTGGTGCTGGACCAAGGCCGCAAAATCGCCGAAGGCAAACCCCGTGACCTGATCGCCCAGCACCTCGAGCCTGAAGTGGTCGAGGTGTTTGGCCACGGCGCGGTGGCGCTGGCGCAAGAAGCCAGCCTGAAGGCGCTGGCTGGGCGGGTCGAGGTCAGCGGCGAAACCGTTTTCTTCTACACGCACGACAGCCGCGCCCTGATGGCGGCCTTGCAGGCTTGGCCCGCCCTGCGCACGCTGCACCGTCCTTCCAACCTGGAAGACCTGTTCCTGAAGTTGACCGGACGCCAGATCCGCGAGGAAGGTTGATCATGAGCCAAATTCAAAACAACCTCTGGGCTGCCCCCCGCTTGTCCATGCGCTGGTGGCCGGTGTTTTTGCGCAACTGGCTGGTCTGGAAAAAGCTGGCCATTCCCAGCCTGGTGGGCAACATCGCCGAGCCGCTCATGTGGTTGGTGGCCTTTGGCTATGGCCTGGGGGCGCTCGTTGGGCAGATTGAGCTGGGCGGCGAGAAGGTGCCCTACATCCTGTACCTGGCCAGCGGCAGCATCTGCATGAGCGCCATGAACGCGGCGACCTTTGAGGCGCTGTACTCGGCTTTTTCGCGCATGCATGTGCAAAAAACCTGGGACGGCATCATGAACGCGCCGGTGCGCCTGGACGACGTGGTGCTGGCCGAAATGCTCTGGGCCGCCTTCAAGTCGCTGTTCACCGTCACGGCCATTTTGGGAGTCATGCTCGCCCTGGGCATCAGCCACAGCTGGAAGCTCTTGGTCGCTTGGCCCGTGTTGCTGGGTGTGGGCATCACCTTCAGCTGCATGGCGCTGATCTTCAACGCGCTGGCCAAGGGCTACGACTTCTTCACCTACTACTTCACCCTGTTCCTCACGCCCATGATGTTCCTCTCGGGCATCTTCTTCCCGCGTGAGCAATTGCCCGCCTTTGTGCGTGTGATCGCCGACTGGTTGCCGCTGTCGGTGGCGGTGGACTTGGTGCGCCCCCTGTTCATGGACCGCTGGCCCGACCACCCGCTGCGCAACGTGCTGGTGCTGGCGGTGTTTGCGGGGGTGTCGTTCTGGATCGCGCTGGCGTTGACGAGGAAGCGGTTCAGGAGTTGAAACCATGAGGGGGTGTCAGCAAGCCGCCCCCATCCACCCGCTAAGATCGTTCTTTTATCTCCCTCACACACTTTCAAGGATTGAGCATGAGCATCCAGACCGTAGGCATCATTGGCGCAGGCACCATGGGCAATGGCATCGCACAGGCGTGCGCGGTGTCGGGCATTCCGGTGGTGATGGTGGACATTTCTGATGCGGCTGTGGCCAAGGGCATCGCCACCGTCTCGGGCAGCCTGGACCGTCTGGTCAAGAAAGAAAAAATCACCGAAGCCGACAAGGCCAAGGCGCTGGCGCTGATCAAGGGCAGCACCTCTTACGACGACCTCAAGGCCGCGCAGCTGGTCATCGAGGCCGCCACCGAGAACCAGGACCTCAAGGTCAAGATCTTGAAGCAGCTCGACGGCATGCTGCCTGCCGACGTGATCATTGCGTCCAACACCTCGTCGATTTCGATCACCCAGCTGGCCGCCGCCACGCAGCGTGCTGACCGCTTCATCGGCATGCACTTTTTCAACCCCGTGCCCATGATGGCGCTGGTGGAAATCATCCGCGGTCTGCAGACCAGCGACGCCACGCACGACGCCGTGCACGCCTTGGCCACCGCTTTGGGCAAGACCCCGATCACTGTCAAAAACGCCCCTGGTTTTGTGGTGAACCGTATTCTGGTGCCCATGATCAACGAAGCACTGTTTGTGCTGTCCGAAGGTCTTGCCACGCCCGAAGACATCGACGCGGGCATGAAGCTCGGCTGCAACCAGCCCATTGGCCCGCTGGCGCTGGCTGACATGATTGGCCTCGATGTGTGCCTGGCCGTGATGGAGGTCTACCTCAAGGAATTCGGCGACAGCAAATACCGTCCATGCCCCTTGCTCAAAGAAATGGTGGCCGCTGGTCGTCTGGGTCGTAAGACGGGGCAGGGTGTTTACAAGTACTGAAGTCCTTGATGCGAATCGTGGTGTTGTCACGTTCGTGAACGAGACATCTTCGCCATGGCCTCTACCATGAGGCCATGAACACCACCCCTCACCCCGAAGGCCAGATCGACTGCACCATTCACGGTGCGGTCCTTCAAATTTGCATCAACCGCCCTGCCAAGCGCAACGGCTTCACGCCCAAGATGTTCCGTGAGCTGGGCGAGGCCTACACCCGGCTCGACGACGACCCCGCGCTGCGCGTGGGCGTGCTGTGCGCGGCGGGCGATCACTTCACCGCTGGACTGGATTTGCCCACCATTGCGCCGCTCATGCAGCGCGGCGAAAAGGCCGT
Source organism: Pseudomonadota bacterium (assembly GCA_041169105.1). Taxonomy (GTDB): domain Bacteria; phylum Pseudomonadota; class Gammaproteobacteria; order Burkholderiales; family Burkholderiaceae_C; genus Limnohabitans_A. Next base: position 24,386 of record JBEEJQ010000008.1, read on the forward strand.
GCCGCTGGGTCTGGTGGACCCGCTCAACCTGGGCATGGAGGGGTATAGACGCCGGACCAAACCGATGGTGGTGGCGGTGCAGGGCATCACTTACACCTTGGGCATCGAGCTGATGCTGGCGGCCGACATCGTGGTGGCTGCCGATGACTGCCGCTTCTCGCAGCTGGAGGTGCAGCGCGGCATCATGGCCACGGGCGGTGCCACGCTGCGCATGGCCGAGCGCTCGGGCATGGGCAATGCGCTGTTGCATTTGCTCACGGGCGATGTGTTTGACAGCGCAGAAGCCCTGCGTCTGAATTTCGTGCAAAAGGTGGTGCCTGCGGCGGCGCTGTTGCCCGAGGCCATGCGCCTGGCCGAACAGATTGCCGCGCAAGCGCCGCTGGCGGTGGTGGCCACGCGGCAGAACGTGCTCAAGGGCGTGGAGCAGGGTCCGCTGGTGGCCATGCAGGATTTCATGGGCGTGCAGCAGCGCCTGTCGCGCACGGACGATGCGGCCGAAGGCGTGCGCTCGTTTGTGGAAAAACGCGCGGCCCGCTTCACCGGTCAGTGAGTGGGCTTGTCTCGCGCCTGGATGTCCTGGCGCAAGTCGGCCACTTCACGGCGCAGTTGGCGGATCTCGTGCATCAGGTCTTTTTCAATTTGGCGCTCTTCGGCTTCGACTTCTTTTTCGACAAAGAGGGCTGACAAGGAGGCAGTGACCAGGGACAACACGGCCAGACCCAGCAGCACCACGAGGACCGAAAACGCCCGCGAGGCATGGGTGGACGGCACGACATCGCCAAAGCCCACGGTGGCAGCGGTGGTGAAGGCCAGCCACAGGCCATCGGACAGTGTCTCAATGCGCGGGTCAATCAACCAGAACCCCACCCCCCCGAGCCCCAGGATGGCGACGGCCAAGAGCAGTGAATAGATCAGGCCCTGTTGGATGATGCGGTGGAGTCGGCGTGGCTGGGTGTGCATGTCTTTATTTTCCCGCATCGGCTGCATCAGCCTTGTGATCCATGTCAGGGTGGCCACCGTTCTGCAGGCCTGTGTGCGCCACAATCGACGCATGCGCGAAACACCCACCGTCGAACACCCCTATGCCGAACTCACCCCCGACCGGGTGATGGACGCCCTGTCTGAGCTGGGTTTGTGGCCCGATGGACGCTTGCTTGCGCTGAGCTCTTACGAAAACCGCGTCTACCGCGTGCACCTGGACGAGCCCGAACAAGGCCATCAGGCCGTGGTGCTCAAGTTCTACCGCCCCGGTCGCTGGAGCCGCGAGCAGATTCAGGAAGAGCACGACTTTGCGGCCGAGTTGGTGGCGGGCGAGGTGCCGGTGGTGGCGCCGCTCACCATTGCTGGCCAGACCCTGCACCACAGCGCGGGCTTTGACTTTTCGGTCAGCCCCTTGCGCGGCGGGCGCACCCCCGAGCTGGACGATTTTGAAGTGCTGGAGTGGATCGGCCGTTTTCTGGCCCGCATCCACACCGTGGGCGCAGCACGGCCTTTTGCGCACCGCCCCACGCTGGATGTGCAGACCTTTGCCTTGGAGCCGGCCGAGTGGCTGCAAACCCACCAGATGATCCCGCTCGAAGTCGAGCGCGAATGGCAGAGCACGCTGGCGCAGGCGGTGGCGCTGATTCAGGACAAGATGGCGCAAGGCGCGGCGGATCGCCAAGTGCTGCGCCTGCATGGCGACTGCCACCCCGGCAACATCTTGTGGACGCCGACCGATTTGCCCGGTGGTGGCCCGCACTTTGTGGACCTGGACGATGCCCGCATGGGCCCGGCGGTGCAAGACCTGTGGATGCTCTTGTCGGGTGACCGCCGTCAACGCACCGAGCAGTTGTCGGCGCTGGTCGATGGGTATGAGCAGGTGCGCGACTTTGACCGCTCAGAGCTGCAGCTGATCGAGCCGCTGCGCACCTTGCGCCTGATCCATTACAGCGCTTGGCTGGCACGCCGTTGGGAAGACCCGATCTTCCCTGTCAACTTCCCGTGGTTTGGCACGCCCGACTATTGGCGTGGGCAAGTGCAGATGCTGCAAGAGCAGATCGAGCAAATGCAGGAAGCGCCTTTGGTGGTGTGAGTGGCTTGTTGCAGCTGAGGCTCCGACATCATCTCTCGAGCACAAGTTCCATGTCGGGGCTGAAGCCGCCGACCTACAAAGACCGCCCCGTAGGTCGGTACCTTCATGTCCGACATTGTCCGATTCACTTGCGGCCAGGGTGGATGCCCAAGCCCATCGCGCAGCCAATCAGCGCGGGTTGCTCGGCGCGGATCACGTAGGTGGGGATGCGCTTCATGTAATTTTCAAAGCGGCCTTTGGCTTCAAACGCAGCACGAAAACCAGACTGTGCAAAGTAGTCGCCCAAGCGGCCAATCACCCCGCCGCCGATGTAAATGCCGCCACGTGCACCCAGCGTCACGGCCAGGTTGGCAGCCGCATTGCCCAGCAGGCGGCACATGCGATCCAGCGCTTCTTCGCAGGCCACATCGCTGGCGGCCAAACCGCGCTCGGACACTTGCGCGGCCGTCAAGGGTTCTGCAGTGCTGCCGTTGAGTTCGCAAATGGCTTTGTACAAATTCTCCAGACCCATGCCCGAGACAGCACGCTCGGCCGACACATGCGGGTAGCTGCGCCACAGGATGCGCAAGATGTCCGCTTCGCGCTCGCAAGTGGGGGCCAGGCTCACGTGGCCCCCTTCGCCCGCAATCGGCACCCAGTCGCCCCGGCGCGAGCGCACCAGCGAGGACACGCCCAGACCGGTGCCAGGACCGATCAGGCCTTTGGGGGCATGGGGCACAGGCTCACCCGAGCCGACTTGTTCGAGGTCGCTGTCGCTCAAAGCCGGTGCGGCCATGGCCATGGCTTCCCAGTCGTTGAGCATCAGCAGGCTGTCCAGACCCAGTTGCTGGCGCGTGGTTTCGATGGAGAACTGCCAGTGGTTGTTGGTCATCTTCAGCAGGTCGCCGTCGATGGGGTTGGCGATCGCGATGCAGGCCTCGCGCACGGCCGCTTGTCCGGCCTGGCTCAAATAGGCTTGCGCTGCGGCGGCCAGGTCCGGGTATTGGCCTGTGGGCAGGGTGATTTCTTGCGTGATGGGCGTGCCATCGCCATGCACCAGGGCAAAGCGGGCATTGGTGCCGCCGATGTCGCCCAAAAGGCGTGGCGTGTTGGCTGGGGTGGTGTGGTTCATGTGGGCCATGGGTGTGTGGGCGGCTAGGGTATCAGGCTGCAAGGCCGTGGACGTCCTGAAAAGTTACCAATGCGTTTCAAGTTCAGGTGTTGCTGGCCATGGGCAGGCGCACCCGCACGCACAGGCCAGGGTGCGCATCGGCCAGCTCAACCTGGCCCGCATGGCGCTCCACGATTTCCTTGACGATGGCCAGGCCCAGGCCGCAGCCGTTGCCT